>JAVESC010000192.1:0-2961 GCA_034006805.1 Advenella sp. | reverse complement strand
AAGGGGTATGGGCAACAATGGGACGTTCGTCAATCAGATCCAACAAATTCATATTTCATCCTTTGGGTTCAGGCAGCCAACACCAAAATTTTTGGCTGACTGGGCACAACCCGCATCCCAATCGTATTAAAGCCGTTCTGCGTATTAATTGACGTTAAGCGGGTAGTTGGCATGCAACGGCTAAGGTAAGTAAACGCCCCGGTTTTGGGTGAAGAAGGCCCCATGACCAGATGCGAGATCACACCGGTACCAATACCCGGCGTATCACCCAGCGTGACAGGCGTAATGGTGGCCAGGTTATGCACCGGCGCAAAACAATGCAAAATATTGAAGCACACCGGAATGGCGGTTGGGCTCATTGCCATATCAGGGTAAGGGATCGGCAACATGGCTGGCGGTGTCAGGCAGACATCGGGAAATCCCAAATCCATCCCCATCATTTGTGTATTGCTGAACATCGTATTATTTCCTTTATGACTTAAACTGTTTGGCTGAAACCGGCCGTCCAAAGCTCGGCCTTGAACAGCTCACTGTCACTCTCAATGGCACCAGGCTGCTGCTTAACGGCCTGCCCATCCATAACCGCCCGGTGAAATTGAGTCCGGCTGAAAGAAGCCCCATGAAAATCAGCCCCCATCAGGCAGGCATATGAAAAATCGGCATAGCCCAACACACTCTCCCTGAACAGGGCCTTTGAAAGCTGCGCCCGATGAAACACCGCCTGTTCCAGCCATGCACCGGAATAATCCGTTTCCCGGGCGGTGCAATCCACCCAAAGACTTGACCCTAGCCGGGCATTGGCAAACCGTGCACCGGAAACATCCGCTTCGGGAAACAGGACATAAGCACCTGCCACACCCGTAAAATCAGCCAACGCCAGTTCACACCCCTTGAAACTGCTTTGTGTAATGTCTGCGCCCCTAAACCGAATTTCCTGCATTTGGCAATCTATAAACTGGCACATCAGGACCTGCCGGTTTGAAAAATCAAGCCGCTGGCAATCACATTCCATGAAAATCACTTTTTCAAAACTACTGTTTTCAAATACACCCCTGGAAAGGTCAACCTTGAAAAAAGTAGTTTGTGAAAAAGCGTTATCACTGAAGTTGATTTCTTCAAGTGTGCATTGCATGAAAACAGAATGATCACTTTTCGCAGCCACAACACGGCATTTGCTTAAATCACAGCCTTTGAATGAGGCATGCATTAAATCGTTGTCCAGCAATGCACTACCGTTTAACGGTGAGTCTGCCCATATCGACAACGTCAGGTCTGACTGGCTGACTGTCGCATCATGCATCTGGCATTGATTGAATACCGCCTTGTTTAAATTTGATGACTGGATTTGCACCTGATTAAAAAAACACTTGTTAAAAGTGGCCTCACACAAATTTGCCCCGGAAAAAACACAATGCGAAAAATCAACATGCTCAAAAATCATGGCGGATAAATCCAGACCACTTAAATCCATTCCAATAAATGACTCATCAGAGACCGTTTCGCCAGTCTCGGACAACTGTTTCAGTTCTTCAATTAGCATCTTTTAAATCTGTTTCTTTACGCATTGGATAGATATTCGTTTCTTTTGTATAGCTACCCTGTAAAGCCGTCTGCTCATCCAGTATGGCCAATCCCACATTGGCCCTGAACAGATTCGCCCGGCTCAGGCAGGCCCCCCTTAAATTGGCGGCCTTGAAATCAGCCGAAATCAGGTTTGCCTCGGTAAAATCCGCGCCTTCCAGTTTTGTTCTTATAAAGCTGGAATCCCGGCCATTACTGTTTCGTAAATTCACACCAGACATATCTGCCAGAGAAAAATCGCTTCTGTTAAGGGTGGCGTAACGAAATTCATTATCCAGCAAAGATGTTTCCCTAAAATTACACTGTTTTAAGATTGCCCCTGAAAACGAGCACTGCCGCAGGATAGTGTGATAAATAAACGCTGTATTTTTAATATCGGCCTGTGAAAACTCACATTTTTCAAGCTGGCTGATAAAAAAGGAACAACTGTCAACATCTGCCCGCTCAAAAGACACATTCACAAACCGGCTGCTCTGGAATGATGTTTTGAAAAAAACCGCGCCTGGAAAAACACAGTTCAACACCGACAATTCATTGAAGATAACCATTGAGAAACAGGTTTGCTCAAAGGAACAATATTCAAATTTCAATTTATCGGGTATAAAAGTGTCAAACACCGCCTGTTTAAAAAAACTGTTATTGAAAACGGTTTTTTCAAGTACCACTTCCTTGAACAATACCTTGTCAAACACCGTTTTTTCGGTATTAACCATACATACATTCGATTTACTGAAATCACTGCCTGAAAAATCGGCAAACCGCATATCGGCCCGTGCCAGAACGCACTCAGACATATCGCAATTAATAAAACGGGCATGTTGCAAATCAGCCCCCTCCATAAAGCAGCCATGAAAACGGGCATTTTCAAAATGCATGCCCGACAAATCAGCCCCCGTCAGGTCAAGCATGGACAAATCCCGGTCCAGTTCGTATTTTTCCTGTACTTGCCAGCGAATGGCTTGGCTTTCATGTTCACCCAGCCTTGTCACGCCATCCTGGTATTGCACCGAATACAGATAAGACTTGCGCAACAAAGGCTGTAAATCCCCTATTTGCCGCTGAAATTTCGGGTCTTCCACCCAAGCTATCATGTTTTCTTTTTTCAGGGTTTCTGCCATTTTTTCTTTTGCTTTTTCTGGCAGTTCGGCCGTTGATATTTTCAGGTCATCACTACCACCGGAAAAAAACGGGGCAAGCGGCGTCAAGTCAGGCTGGCCCGCCTGCAAGTTCACATTTACCTGTTTAAGCGCTTCCAGCATGGCAGGCAACTCTTTGGGCGGGCCAGACACGCCGCTGGGCCTGTTGGCATCAAACATATCGGCAATATCGGGTATGGCAGGAATCTCAACCCCTTGCGCCTTGTAATGCGCTTTCTGTTGG
>JAVESC010000191.1:0-2971 GCA_034006805.1 Advenella sp. | reverse complement strand
CGGCTCAGGCACCTGGGGGGCGGTTAGTAATTTTGCCCCTGCCTTCAGTAATGGGTTTTCCCTGATGTTTGATTCCCGCAATTTTGGGGCCAAGCTGAAGCTGCTTGAAAACAATGGCATGGCCCGTACCTTGGCCGAGCCTACCTTGGTGGCGCTTTCCGGTCAAAGTGCCAGCTTCAGGGCCGGGGGTGAAATCCCTGTGCCAGAATCAGGTGGCCTGGGCACGCAAACGGTTTCTTATAAATCTTTTGGTATTGGCCTTACTGTTACGCCAACCGTGCTTTCACCCAACCGTATTGCCTTAAAGGTGGCGCCAGAATCCAGTGAGCTGGATTATGCCAATGCGATTCCCGTTGTCAGTGGAGACCAAACCACACTGATGCCAGCCTTAAGTGTACGCAAGGCCGACACCACGGTTGAAATGGGCGAGGGCGAAAGTTATATCATTAGCGGGCTGGTTTCCCGCCAAACCAGGGCCAATGTCAGTAAAATGCCATTTTTAAGTGAATTGCCCATTATTGGTGCTTTCTTCCGTAGCGTGTCCTATTCGCAAGACGAGCGCGAGCTGGTCATTGTGGTCACACCACGTTTAGTCAAACCCATTGCCAAAGGCACAGAACTCCCCCTGCCCGGCCAGGGCAAAGAAAACCTTAACGAAGTGGGCACGGCCTGGGGCTATTATTTGGTTGGACCGGCTTCGGGCGAGCAGATGCCCGGGTTCTCCCGCTAAAACAGTTGTTATTTACCCCTTGCGGAGCAGTAGATTTTGTCCAAGCATAACCGGTATGTATTTTTTTCTTCAGACACCGAGATCGCCGCAAAACTGGCGGACTCGCTGGAGGAGATGGGCACGCTTGTCCATGAACAGCCCGCGCCAGATAGCTTAAGTCGCCACTTGGATGACAGTCTGGTCAATATGGTGTTTCTGGACTTTGTACCCGATGACGCCAACAACGAGAAGCTGGCCCGTTCCATTGATTTGGCCCGTTTGCTTAACCGTCATAAACCCGAGATGCCCTGTGTGGCGGTGGGTCGCCTGAACTCACCGGGGGCCGCTGTGGCTGCCCTGCGTGCGGGTGTGAACGATTTTATTGATCTGGACAATCCCGAAGAAGTACGGGATACGGTTAAACGCCTGGCCCGGAAGTTTTCCAACGGTCGCGAAGATGAAACCCGCTACCGCAACGTATTGGTGTTGGGCGTGCGTACCGGAATGGGCTCAACCCTGCTCTCGGTGCACTTGGCCAGCCTGTTGCAGGAAATGCAAAATGACGAACGCACCGCCCGTTTACAGGCAAGTGGCAAACTGGATGAAAGCCAATCAGAGGTCGATCTGCTTTCCCTGCAAGAGCGTACCTGCTTGCTGGATTTGGGCATGCCGGTGGCCGATGGCATGCTATACATGAATGTGAATGGCAATTTTGATTTTGTGGAAGGGGTGCGCAATTTGCGTCGCCTGGACCGGACCATGCTCATGTCGGCCATGGCGCACGACACGACTGGCGTTAGTGTCATGGCCTTGCCGCGTGACCTGGATCAGCTTAACAACGTTTCCCACGCCGATTCCCTGTTTCTGGTAGAGAGCCTGCGCGATCATTTTGGTGTTACGGTGGTAGACGTGGGTGGTATGCCCAATCCGGCTTTTATTGCCGGACTGGTTCGCCTTGCCGATGAAACCTGGCTGGTGACTGACCAGAGCATTGCCGCACTGGTCTCGCTGGCGGATATTCTTAAAGAATTTAAGGAAGATGGCATTACATCCAATGAGTTGTCGCTGGTGGTTAACCGCTATGATATTCAATACGGCATGAGTGCCGAACAGATTGCGCAGCGTTTTGGTTTAAAATTGAAAGGGACGTTGCCAGACCGTACGCTTTCTATTATGAAAAGCACCAGCCAGGGGCTTTTACTGCATCAGGAGTCACCCAAGGATCCCTATATCAGAGCCTTGCGTGCTTTAGCCAATACACTGGTTGTGCCTGCCGCTGGTAAAGAGCGGCCGCAGGAACAGAAGTCAGGATGGCTGGCATCCTTCCTTGGACGGGACGCCCGTTCAGGATCAGCCCGGTAGGAGATCTGGATAATGATAAGAACCCCCATCAGATTTGGCGAAGACGGTTTTATTGACAGTGGCCGCTTTCAGGAAGTAAAAAACCAGGCGTTTGAACACCTGTTAACCCGTATCGAGGAAATGGGCACCGAGTTTGCCCGCTGGAATCCCGATGCGATCAGGACGTTTGTAGACAGCGAAGTCAATTCGTTTGTGCGCACCCGCCGGTTTGCCGTCAATGAAAGCGAGATTCGTGAAATTGCCGATGCGCTGACCAAAGAACTGGTTGGGCTGGGCCCGCTGGAAGACTTGTTAAACGATGTTGCCGTCGAGGATATCCTGATTAACGGCTACGATAACGTGTTTGTATCGCGCCGCGGGGTGTTAGAGCGCGAACCGGTCCTGTTTACCGATAACCAGCATGTGATGCGCATTGTGCGCCGTATTCTGGCACCGCTGGGCCGCCGGCTGGACGAATCCACCCCGATGGTGGATGCGCGCCTGCCCGATGGCGCCCGCCTTAACGTGGTGATTGGCCCGCTGTCGCTGGATGGCCCGTTGGTTTCCATTCGTAAATTCCGCAAAGATCCGCTTAAACCCGAAGATCTCATGGGTTTTGGGACTTTTAACGAGGAAATTTATCAATTGCTGGAAGCGGCCGTTGCCTCGCGCTGCAATATTCTGATTTCCGGTGGCACCAGTTCGGGTAAAACCTCCATGCTGAATGCGCTGGCGTTTTTTATTGGCCCCCACGAGCGGATTATTACCATTGAAGATACCGCTGAAATGTCACTCAACCACCAGCATGTGGTTCGACTGGAGTCGCGCCAGGCTGGTTATGATGGCAGTGGCGAGGTGGCAATTCGTGACCTGATCCGCAACAGTTTGCGGATGCGTCCCGACCGCATTATTGTGGGCGAG
>JAVESC010000053.1:0-20218 GCA_034006805.1 Advenella sp. | reverse complement strand
TGGCAAGGCCCAGCCCGGTACCGCCCGATGCCCGTGAGCGGCTTTTGTCAACCCGGTAGAAACGTTCGGTTAGGCGGGGAATATCCTGTTTGGCAATACCCAGTCCGGTATCTTTGACACTGAAAATGGCATAGCCTTTGTTATCTTTGCGCCAGCTTACTGTAATGGTGCCGTCAGCGGGCGTATAACGGATGGCATTGGTTATCAGGTTGCTGATAGCCGAGGATATCTCAGTTTGCTGGGCATGAATGGCCAGTTCTTCGTCAATATCAAAAATGAATTTGTGTTTTCCTTTGGACAATGAATGGGCTTGTTGACCGGCGGATTCAATTAACTGGGCCAGCACCAGCTTTTGTCCGCCGCTTGCCTGGGTGGATTCCAGGGTGGACAGGGTAAGCAAGTCGGCAACAATGGCCAGCATGCGCTGGGCCTGCTCATGCATGAGCGTTTCATATTGTTTGCGCTGCTCAGGAGAAACCGCTTCAGGGGGCAAGTCTTGCAGTGTTTCCAGAAAACCGATCAGTACGGTAAGCGGCGTGCGGATTTCATGTGAAACATTGGCCACAAAATCCTGTTGTGTGGTGCGCAGTTTTTCCAGTTGCGTGATATCCTGGCACAGCATCAGGATACCTTCTTCCGAATATTGGTTCAGGTCAAATTTAAGGCAACGGAACTGACCGTCAGATTCCATGTGGGTGACAAACGATTGGCTCCAGTCACTGCTTTGCGCATAGTCAAAAAATTCGGGTAAGCGGACCAGGTTGAAAATGTTGTAGCCTTTGTCATGCTCATAACTCAGGCCCAGCATTTTTTCCGCCAGGCCGTTACACCATTCGATATGGAAATTGCGGTCAAGTGTGATGGCGGCAGCTGGCAAGGCCTGGGCCGCAGATAAAACGCTGTGGGACAGGTGTTTGAGTGCTTTCAGCTCATTGCCACGAAAACGCAGTAACTTGTAAAGTGGGGTGACAATATCGTCATATTTACCAAGATCGGGAGAGGGCGGATTTTCGGCCTCATTAGCCCATTTGACGGTAAGTCGAAAGTGCCTGTCTTCAAGGTAATAGTAAGCGGCAAAAATAAGCCCAAGAGAAATGATTCCCCAATAACCCTGTGCCAGGTATTGAATGCCAATGCAGAGCAATATTGCGAAACAAAGCCATAGCAAGGGTTTTATCCATCTCATGATAATCAACCACCGGGCCTGACTGCCCAAAATAACGTAAATGAAGGGTGAAGAACAGGCCGCCTTGTGGTCTGCTAAAAGGATTTTATCGCATTCTGCCGTATTTATTGCGGGAGACGGGTGGTGAACCGATAGCCGCTGCCACGTACGGTCTCTATCAGGCCATGATGTCCGGAAGGCTCAAGGGCCTTGCGCAAACGGCGAATATGGACATCAACGGTTCTTTCTTCAAGAAAAACGTGATCGCCCCACACTTGGTCAAGCAATTGGCTACGGGTAAAGACGCGTTCAGGGTGTGTCATGAAAAAATGCAAAAGGCGGAACTCGGTGGGCCCCAGGGGCAAGTTATTGTTATTGCCGGTAATACGGTGAGAAACCGGATCCAGCTTCAGGCCGGCAATTTCAATTTCATCGTCGGTTAGCTGCGGGGCACGGCGACGCAAAACCGCCTTGATGCGCGCCATAAGCTCTTTGGGTGAGAAGGGTTTGGTAATATAGTCATCGGCACCGCTTTCAAGACCCTCAACTTTATCTTCCTCGGCACTTTTGGCCGTGAGCATAATAATGGGAATGTCTTTGGTTCGTTCATCGGCCCGCAGGCCTCGGGCCATACTTAAACCCGACGCACCAGGGAGCATCCAGTCCAGCAGAATCAGGTCCGGGAGTTCGGCGTTAATCAGGATTTTTGCCTGTTCAGCGTCAAGGGCGCGTAAAACTTTATGCCCCGCAAAGGATAAATTGACGGAAATGAGTTCCTGAATTGCAGGTTCATCTTCTACTACTAGGATCGTGCTTGCCATAATGAAGTAAAATTTAAAATGGTACCAATGTTAAAATGCAGTATTTATGTATGGTAGCTATGGTATTGCCTAATTATGTCATGTTTGTGACAACCCTCCGTTTAAATAAGATTATTGTATGAAACCTGATACGAACCAAGAAAACAGCGAAAACTCTACCACTCATTTCGGCTTCAAAACCGTTAATGAATCTGAAAAGGCCGGCAAGGTGGCGGAAGTCTTTCATTCTGTGGCTGCCCGTTACGATGTCATGAATGATCTTATGTCGGTCGGGTTGCACCGGGTCTGGAAAGTATTCACCATTGGCCGTGCCAATGTTCGCCATGGTATGAAGGTACTGGATATCGCTGGCGGTACCGGAGACCTTGCCCTGGCATTTGGTAAAAAAGTGGGCGATACCGGAGAAGTCTGGCACACCGATATCAACAGCTCCATGTTAAGTGTGGGCCGGGACCGTCTTATCGACAAAGGCGTGGTTTTGCCTACCGCGGTTTGTGATGCCGAATATTTGCCGTTTCCCGATAATTATTTTGATTGCGTCACCGTGGCCTTTGGCTTGCGCAATATGACCCACAAAGAGCAGGCGTTGGCCGAAATGTTCAGGGTGCTCAAGCCGGGCGGAAAGCTGCTGGTTCTTGAGTTTTCCAGGGTTTACAAGCCACTCGAGCCTGCTTATGATTGGTACTCATTTAATATATTGCCCTGGCTGGGCAAGAAAATCGCCAGCGATGAAGACAGTTATCGCTATTTGGCTGAATCTATTCGCATGCATCCCGACCAGGAAACGCTGGCTGACATCATGCGTGAAGTTGGTTTTGAGCGGGTGCAGTATTTCAACCTGACTGCGGGCATTGCCGCTGTGCACGAGGGGATCAAACTGGGTTGAAACCAGCCATGTCTGGGTCAACAATAAGGCAAAGCATGTTTGGTCGTAGTATTTTGAAACAACAGCCTTGACTTTTTAGCGGTTTTTACTTGTTAAAACGTTCAGCTTTTTGTAAGATTAGTCCATTCGCTTGCGAAAGCAGGCTTGGTTATATACAAGGAGCTGGTTTTAATGACTAAGAAATGGTCTAAATTTTTAGCCGCGGCATTGGTGGTGGTATCAACCTCTACCATGCTCACGGTTTCTTTTGATGCCGAAGCGCGTCGTATGGGTGGCGGTAGCAGCTTTGGCCGCCAGTCCAGTAATGTTACCCAAAAACGTGCGGTAACGCCACCCCCAGCAGCAGCCAATACGACACAACGCTCTGCAGCGGCTGGCAGTTCAGCGGCAGCAACGGGTGCAGCGGCGCAAAAAAGCGGTTTTTCCCGTTTCCTGGGTCCGATTGCGGGCATAGCCGCTGGTTTGGGTATTGCCGCCTTGTTATCCAGCATGGGGCTGGGGGGCGCATTTCTTGAGTTCCTGTCCAGCGCAGTCCTGATTGGTATTGTTATTTTTGCCATCATGTTTATTGTCCGCCGTTTGCGTGGCGGCGCTGCAAAGCCGGCCATGCAAGGTGTGGGCGGCAATAATACGTATCGCCAAAACCAGCAGCAACCCATGTTTGGCCAAAAACCGGCCATGCCTGCTGCCGATCCGGTTGCAGCACCAGCCTTTACACCCGCTTCGGTTTCAACGGCCACTCCTGAAGTGGTGGCGGCCGAAAACCCCAATGTCGATAAAACCTGGTTTGTGCCTGCCGATTTTGACACACACGCTTTCTTGCAAAATGCCAAGGAGCAATTCAAGGCTATTCAGGGTATTTGGGATAAAGGCGACATTCCCGCGCTTAAACAATACCTGACTGATGACCTGATTGCCGAGCTGACACCTCAAATTACGGCCCGTGCCGGTCAAAGTGAGACTGAAGTGGTGTTGCTTAATGCAGAAATGCTGGGTATTGAACAGGTGAATGATGGCCATCTGGCCAGTGTGCGTTTCTCTGGCATGTTGCGTGAAGAGGCCAACACAGCCGCATTCCGTTTCGAAGAAGTATGGAACTTGTACAAACCTGAACAGGGCGGTTGGCTGTTGGCGGGTATTCAGCAAATTCCAGTTGAACATGCTTCTTGATATCTGATTACCATGCCTGCTTTTAATTAATCAGCAGGCATCCCAAAACAATAACGGCGCCTTTTTATCCAGGCGCCGTTATTGTTTCTGCCTGGGCCTGTTGCTGACTTGCCTGCCTGTATTGCCGGTTCGGGCCAGGTTTATGGCAGGGCCATGGCAAAAAAAGGTAAACTTGACGTTTGTTTGCCAAACTGTTTTTTCTGCCGGACGCATCAAATGTTCCCCTCTTTTCTTCATCCTAATCAGGTTTCCGTAAATTTGCTGAATGCTTTGCTTAACCGAGAGCCATGGGCCAAGGATAAGGTTGCCGCTCATGCAGGTAAAACCGTGCGGATCAATATCGCCCGTTTTTCATTTTTGTATACCCTGCACTATGATGGCTCATTAAGTGTGGCTGATGCTGCGATTGTTCCCAATGTCAGTCTTTCTTTGCCCGAAGACAAATTCAGTGAGTTGCCAGATGCTATCCGTAATCGTGATAATCCGCAGCTTTTGTCTTCTTTGCTGCACCTTGAAGGTGATGCGGGCCTGGCGCAACTGGTGTCTGACCTGGCCCGTGATTTGCGTTGGGATATTGAATATGACCTGACGCGCATGGTGGGACCCATTCTGGCAAAGCGGCTGATGCAAGGTTTTGGCTTTGTCCGGGAAAGCGGTCAGGAGCTGGTTCGTCGAGGAACCGAAAATGTAAGCGAATATCTTTCCCAGGAAGCACGTATGGTACTGTCACGTCCCGTTTTTGAAGGTTTTCAGGAAGAGGTGCAGCAAAAAAACAAACAGTTGGATGCGCTACAAAACAGACTCCGGGCACTGCAAAGCAAACGAAGTGACCGGGGTATGCCATGATCGTGACTTTTTTTCGTTTAATCAGGATTATTTTAATTTCAATCCGGTATGGCCTGGATGAACTGGTGTTAAGTGGTATTAAGCACCCTATTGCGACCAATTTGCTTAAAGTTGTGCGTCTTGGGCGCAAGTATAAAAAACCGCGTGGCGAGCGTTTGCGTCTGGCGTTAGAGTCATTGGGCCCAATATTCGTTAAATTTGGGCAAGTCCTGTCTACCCGGCGCGACTTGGTTCCCCACGATATTGCCGATGAGTTGTCTGCCCTGCAAGACAGGGTGCCGCCTTTCTCATCGGAACTGGCCATTGCAAGTATTACCAAGGCTTTTGGAAAGTCTCCCGATCAATTATTTGCTCAATTTAATCCTGTGCCGGTGGCATCGGCTTCGGTTGCCCAGGTTCACCGGGCCGTCTTGCACGATGGGCGGCAGGTGGCGGTTAAGGTGCTGCGGCCGGGCATGCTCGATGTCATTGAAAAAGACTTGGCCATCATGCGGGTTTTTGCCGGCCTCATACAAAAGCTGCTGGCAGACGGGCGTCGCCTGAAACCCAAGGAAGTAGTGGCGGAATTTGACAAGTATCTGCATGATGAACTGGACTTGCAGGTTGAAGCGGCTAATTGCAGCCAGTTAAGGCGTAATTTTTCTGTCGATCCCGAGCGTAGCCAGCTTATTATGGTGCCCGAGGTTATCTGGGAGCTAACGTCTAAAACGGTTTTTACCATGGAGTGGATGGATGGCATTCCGGTCAGCCAGATCGAGCGCTTGCGAAAGGCAGGGGTAGATATTAAAAAACTGGCTCGCATGGGGGTGGAAATTTTTTTCACCCAGGTGTTTGAGGACGGTTTTTTTCATGCCGACATGCATCCCGGTAATATCATGGTGTCAGACCAGCCCGAGACCCTGGGTAAATACATTGCCCTGGACTTCGGGATTGTGGGTTCCCTGTCAGAATTTGACAAAAATTATCTGGCTCAAAATTTTCTGGCCTTTTTTCAGCGGGATTATCGCCGGGTGGCACAGCTTCATATTGAATCGGGGTGGGTGCCATCAACCACACGCGAGGAAGAGCTTGAGGCGGCGGTCCGGGCGGTATGTGAACCGTATTTTGATCGTCCCCTTGCAGAAATTTCATTGGGGCAGGTGCTAATGAGACTGTTCCAGACCTCGCGGCGCTTTAATGTCGAAATTCAGCCGCAGCTGGTCCTGCTGCAAAAAACCCTGCTGAATGTCGAGGGAATGGGCCGTGAACTGGATCCTGAACTGGATTTATGGAAAACCGCCAAGCCTTTCCTTGAAAAGTGGATGTGGAACCGTATTGGACCCAAAGGGCTCATTGAGCGTATCAAGCATGAGGCTCCTCAATGGTCGCATATTATTCCTGAATTGCCGCGTCTGGTACATGCCAGCCTGGCTCGGGATCATAGCCATCCGCAGATCAGGAAAGAGCTGGATAAACTTAACCAGACGCAGGCAAAAACCAAGCGGGTATTAACGGTTGTGGGCATTGTGCTGGCCCTGAATGCGTTTCTTTTCTTGTGGCTGGCTGTCAATGCAGGCCTGTTTAATCAATAGTCAAATGAGGCAGTAATGGTGATTCGTTTTGAAAAAAAAATCCTTAGCCATGAACAGTGTCTGCAGGCCCTGGAAAAGGGAGAACTCAAGCGCCCCCTGGTGTTTACCAATGGGGTCTTTGATATTTTGCATCGTGGGCATGTCAGTTACCTTGATCAGGCAGCACAATTAGGTGCCACGCTGATTGTCGCCGTCAATACCGATGAATCGGTGCGTCGCCTGGGTAAGGCACCCGACCGTCCCCTGAACAGGCAGGAAGACCGGGCGGCCTTGCTGGCGGCATTGGGCTGTGTAACGGCCGTTACCTGCTTTTCTGAAGACACCCCGTTAGAATTGATAGAGCAGCTTAAACCCGACATTATTGTCAAGGGGGGCGATTATGAAATGGAAAAATTGCCAGAAACGGCAAGGGTAAAAAGCTGGGGGGGCAAGGCAATTGCCATTCCCTTCGAGTTTGAGCGCTCTACCACTTCCCTGGTTAAAAAAATCAGGGAAGCAGGGAAGACGTTATAAGCGGATAACTAGAATTTGAAATGCGAAACCGTTGTGCCGCTAAGTGGTTTGATCCAGGTTTCAAACAGGGATTCGGTTTCGAAGGATGCGGCCGTGGTACGGGTAATACGTACTGCGGTCATGACCGGTGCCTGACCTACTACGGCAACCAGACGACCGCCGATGGCAAGCTGGTATTTTAAAGAATCGGGAATATTGGGCAAGGAGCCGGTAACCAGAATCGCATTGAACTCGGCAGAGCCCCAGCCAGTGCGTCCGTCGCCTATTTCAACCGTGACATTGCCGATTTTTTCACGCTGCAGGTTTTCTTTGGCGAAGGCGGCAATATGTGTGTCGATTTCGATGCTGAGAACCTGGGTGCACAAGCGGCTGAGCAGGGCAGCCTGAAAACCTGAGCCTGTACCGATTTCCAGTGTGGCATCAGTGGACTTTAATTGAAGCTCTTGCGTCAGGCGGGCTTCCAGTTTGGGGGGCAGCATGCTTTCGTGGGTATCAATTCCATTGACTTCCAAAGGAACTTCTATGTCGGAAAAAGCCAGATTCTTGTAGCGCTCGGGAACGAAGTTCTCGCGGGGCAATGAAAGCATGGCTTCAAGTACTGCGCTGTCAAAAACATTGGCCGGGCGGATTTGCTGTTCCACCATGTTAAAGCGGCTTTGTTCAATTAAAGATGTTGGGGCATTCATATTGGCTACTTGTAATCATTCAAATGAAAGTAAGACCTATTGTACTAAGATCATTGGAGGTTTGTCGTCATCTTTACCACCATGCATGAAAATGTTGCACGGGGCCATGGCCGCTGCCAACCGTCAGGAGGTCTGCCTTTGCAATGGCGGCAAGCAGGTATTTTTTAGCCTGTTTTGTGGCTTCGGGGATGTTTTTATGTTGAGGCAACAGGGCGCAAATAGCCGCTGACAGGGTGCAGCCGGTACCATGTGTGTTTTTGGTGGCAATGCGCTGTCCGGGCAGTTCTATCATTTTGTCACCGTTATACAGCAAGTCGATCGTGTCGTTGCCAGGAAGGTGTCCGCCTTTGAGCAGCACCCATTTGTTGTCGCGGTCAGACATCAGTTTGCGCAGTTTTTCGGCGATGCGGTACATTTCCTTCAGCGTCTCGGCGGGTCGTGCATCAAGCAGGACACCGGCTTCGGGCAGGTTGGGGGTAATTATGGAGGAAAGCGGGATAAGTGCCTCTTTTAAGGCATGAATGGCATTTTTTTCCAGCAGTATATCTCCGCTTTTGGCCACCATGACAGGGTCCAGCACAATATATTCAGGCTTGAATTGGGCCAGTTTTTCGGCCACCGCCAGGGTGACTTTCTCATGACCCAGCATGCCTATCTTGACCGCGTCAATGCGTACATCCTGAAAAAGAGTGTCCAGTTGCAGGGCGACAAATTCGGGGGTGATGGCCTGTACACCGGTAACGCCATGTGTGTTTTGTGCGGTAAGGGCCGCCACAACCGCACAGGCATAGGAGCCCAGCGCACTCATGGCTTTGACATCGGCAAGAATGCCAGCGCCGCCGGAAGGGTCCATCCCGGCAATGGTCAGTGTATTGTGAATCAAGTTCAGTCCGTCCAGTCAATTCATGTTATTCATCAGGCTAGTAATGATAACTTAAAATCAGGAACAGTTTGTGTGGCTAGCCTTGCCTGATCAGCTGTTCGGCCCGTTGTTGAATGGATTGCAGGAGCATTCTCAGCTGTTCCTGTTCGTCCTGTTGCAGCCCGTCTAGCAGGAATTGGTTGCGGGCCTGCATGCCGGGTGCAATTTCCTGATAGACCGCACGTCCTTTTGGGGAGACTGAAATGATCAGGTTGCGTTTGTCGTGCTCATCGACGGTTCTGGCCACCAGGTTTTTTTCTTCCAGCCGAGCAATGGCGCGGCTAACCTGCATTTTATCAAGGCTGGCATGAAGGGCGATATCGGTGGCCCGCATGTGTTTGCCCTGGTTGAGGGCAAACAGCACACGCCAGTCATCCCGCATTAAACGATGGCGCGCCTGATAAACAGGGGCAATGCCCTGGCTGACCAGTTCGGCCAAGGCACTGATTTGGTAGGGAAGGAAGTCGTCCAGATTCAGGTTCATGTTGGAAAATGAGTTAATAGATAATGGTAACAAAGAATATTAATTTAATGATACCCAAAAAACAAAAAAACAATTAATAAATGTTTGATTTTTATTAATTATTGTTGACAGCGAAAAAAAATATTGGTTTAATAGTAACTGTGGTTACTAATTAAGCCTGTTCACGAACACACCTATAAAACTTTCAGAGGCAAATAGTCATGGCTATCGAAAAAATTCATCACGTTGCTTATCGTTGCAAAGATGCAAAAGAAACCGTACTTTGGTACAAAGAAAACCTGGGCATGGATTTTGTCTTGGCGATTGCAGAAGACAAAGTCCCTTCAACCAAAGCCCCCGACCCTTACATGCATATTTTTATGGATGCCGGTAACGGAAATGTCCTGGCTTTTTTTGAGGTGCCCAATTCTCCGCCAATGGGTCGTGATACCAATACTCCCGATTGGGTTCAGCATATTGCTTTCCAGGTTGGCAGCGTACAAGAGCTGGAAGAAACCAAGGAAAGACTGCAAGCCAATGGCATCGAGGTGCTGGGCATTACCGATCACGTGATTTTCAAATCCATTTATTTCCGTGATCCTAACGGCCACCGTTTAGAGCTGGCCGCCAAAACGTCTACCCCGGAAATGGACCGTAAACTGGATGAAGTGAAATGGGAAATGCTGGAAGAATGGGCCCAAACCAAAAAAGCGCCCAAGCATGCCGCCTGGTTGCACGAGCCTGAATTCAAACAGTAATAGCTGCTTTCATAAAAAAAGCCCGCTGCAAGGCGGGCTTTTTTTATTGGACAAATAGTGAGCGGGCATCGGTAAAACGTTGGGCAAAGTAGCGGTTGCTTAAAGAATCAACCCTGACCTTGCCATTATTGCGGCTTGACGGAGCGTGGACAAATTGGTTGTTGCCAATATAAATGCCCATATGAGTATAGGGACCCGAGGTATTGAAGAAAACCAGATCGCCTTTTTTCAGGGCTTTTTTGGAGACCGGCCTGGAAACGCCGGCAATGCTTGAAGTTGTACGAGGCAGTTTGACATGGGTGGTTTGATTGAACACATAGTTGACAAAACCGCTGCAATCAAAACCTTCTTCGGGGTGGTTGCCGCCATAACGATAGGGGGTACCAAGATAAGACAGGGCGTTGTTCAGCACGGGTTGCCGCTTGGCGGGATCAACACGGGCGTATTTGGATGAGCCGGCAAGTTTTGGACTGCTGGAACAACCGGCCAGCAACAGGGCACAAATAAGCGCGGAAAGAAAAAAACGGATAGACATGACGGCACCTTTGGCAAGAAAGTGTGCTAACAGTATCGCAGGCAATAGGGGGTTTTTAAAGGTTTGGGCTTGTTAATTAAGCATTTAATTTAAAATATATTGTTTTAAAACAACTAATTAGTGCATTATTTTAATGTAATAAATCAATTTTTCAATCAATGAAAGCATGCCGCCTGTTGGTTTTGCCGGGCGAGCAGAGCGGGTATTTTCCTTTAATCATGAAATCATGGCAAAGCACGTATAATGAACCGGATGATTAACGTGGGAAACAAATAATGAGTGAACAGAATAAATTTGATTTTGATTTGTTTGTAATTGGTGCCGGCAGTGGTGGCGTCCGGGCTGCGCGTATGGCGGCTCAAACAGGTGCACGGGTTGCCGCAGCCGAAGGAGCGCCTTTGGGTGGCACCTGCGTGAACCTGGGATGCATTCCCAAAAAACTGTACAGCTATGCCGCCCATTATGCGGAAGCCTTTGACGAATCGCACGGGTATGGCTGGGAAGGTGAAAAACCGGTACTTAACTGGGAAACCCTGAAACGGCAAAGGGCAACAGAAATCAGCCGTCTTAACGGCGTTTATGAAAACCTGTTCAAGGGTGCCGGGGTGGAGCTTATCCGTGGCTGGGCTACCCTGCAAGACCCGCACACTGTCAAGCTGGATAATGGCCAGACTTATACCGCCAGGCATATCCTGATCGCGACCGGTGGCACGCCAACCGTTCCCGATGTGCCGGGTAAAGAATATGTCATCACGTCTAACGACATCTTTGATCTGCCCGAATTTCCACAGCGTTTGCTGGTGGTGGGTGGGGGCTATATTGCCTGCGAATTTGCCTCTATTTTCAATGGGTTGGGTGCGCGCGTGATTCAGCTTTATCGCTCCGAACAGATCTTGCGTGGCTTTGACCGTGAAGTCCGTGACTTTGTGGCCGATGAAATGCGCAAGTCCGGTGTTGATGTAAGGGTCAATGCCAATATTGCTTCAATTGAAAAAACCGCCGAAGGCCTGAAAGCAACCCTGGAGGATGGCTCAGTATTGGTGGCAGACCAGGTTTTATATGCAACGGGCCGTGTACCCAATATTAATGGGTTGGGTTTTGAAGCGCTAAGCGGCGAAACCGGTAAAAAAGGCGCGATCAAGGTTAATGCGCGTTATCAAACTTCAATTCCATCCATTTATGCGCTGGGTGACGTCACCGACCGTATCCAGCTGACACCGGTGGCCCTGGGTGAGGCCATGGTGCTGGTTGATGATTTGTTTGGTGATGCACAAAAGAAAATGAGCTATGAATATATACCCACCGCCGTGTTTACCCATCCCAATATCGGGACGGTGGGTTATTCAGAAGAAGATGCCAAAGAAAAATTTGGTGATATCCGGGTGTTCCGTTCTGAATTCCGCCCACTCAAACACACATTAAGTGGCAGCACTGCCCGTGTATTCATGAAATTGATTGTGGAAGTGGCGACCGACAAGGTGGTTGGCATGCATATGGTGGGTGATGATGCCGGTGAAATCATTCAGGGCTTTGCCGTGGCTGTTAAAGCCGGGGTGACCAAGGCCGGGTTTGACAGCACGATTGGCATTCACCCTACTGCTGCTGAAGAGTTCGTGACTATGCGAGGCTAGCCTGGCTTCAATCACCAGGGTATAAAAGTTGCAAAAATTACGTATACCTGCTTTTTAGTTAATTAATTTTTTAGCAACTTGTCTAGTTAAATTGTTCAAGGGAATTGCTGCGAGAGCAGTAATTCCTTTTTTATTAAATAGATAGATAAGGGTTTTTTCAGTTTTGACTTGTCTATTTTTTGGCGATAAAAAAGCCGGCAATATTGCAGAATTGTCATAATTTATTAACCGTCCTGTCACATCCAGTCTTTAAGATGCAGCCATCTCATAAAAATTCCTTTGTTAAAAAGGCAGCAAAATGGCTACATCAATTCAAGTACAGAATCTGAATAAAACCTTTGGTTCAAAACAGGTTTTATTCAATATGGAACTGAATGTCCCCAAAGGGGCCATGGTGGCACTGATTGGTGCTTCCGGTTCCGGGAAATCAACCTTATTACGTCATCTGGCCGGTTTGGCCAGTGCCGACCGCGGCAATGGCGGAACCATTCATGCGCTGGGCAAGCAGGTTCAGGGTGATGGTCATTTAAGCCGTGACGTGCGTCGTATCCGTTCGGATATTGGTTATATTTTCCAGCAGTTCAATCTGGTGGGTCGCTTAAGCGTTTTACAGAACGTATTGCTGGGCTGTCTGGGGTGCATGTCCCGTTTGCGTGGCACATTGGGCCTGTTCAATCATGAAGAAAAAGAACGCGCTTTACAGGCACTTGAGCGAGTAGGCCTGCTAGAGCATGCCTATCGACGCGCCTCAACCCTTTCAGGCGGACAGCAGCAGCGTGTGGCGATTGCCCGTACGCTGTGCCAGCAGGCTGAAATTATTCTGGCCGATGAACCTATTGCATCACTGGATCCGGAGTCTGCCCGTAACGTGATGGATGCCCTGGCCGACATCAATCAAAAAGACGGTAAAACCGTGATTGTCACGCTGCATCAGGTGGATTATGCGGTGAAGTATTGCAAGCATGCGGTTGCCCTGAAAGAAGGCAAGAAATATTTTGATGGCCCTATTAATGGCCTGACCAATAGCTTCCTGAATGATTTATACGGTGCCGAGCTGGGGACCAACCTATTGTTCTCCGATCATCAGGAAAACCGGGAAAAACAACCTGAACCTTCCATTAAAGAAGTGCAGCGCAAAGTTGCATAATTTAAATTCAAACTAAATAAATGTTAATGAAAAATCTCTATAAAACCTTAAAAACCCTGCCTGTCGTTGCCTGTCTGGTGGCGGGTGCCGCCCATGCACAAGATGTTAAAGAACTGAATTTCGGCATTATTTCAACCGAGTCTTCCCAAAACCTGAAAAGCAAATGGGAACCTTTGCTGGAAGATATGTCACGTAAAACCGGCTATCAGGTAAAAAGCTTCTTTGCCCCCGACTATGCCGGCATTATCCAGGGCATGCGCTTCAATAAAGTTGACCTGGCCCTGTTTGGCAATAACTCGGCCATGGAAGCCGTGGACCGTGCCAAGGCTGAGGTGATCTACCAGCTGGTTAGTAAAGATGGCCAGCCCGGGTACTGGAGTTTGCTGGTTGCCCATAAAGACAGCCCTGTTAACAGCGTTGAAGACATGCTGGCACAGGCGGCGAACCTGAACTTCGGGAACGGTGACCCGAACTCTACGTCGGGTTATCTGGTACCGGGTTATTACGTGTTTGGCAAGAACAATGTTGAACCCAACAAGATTTTCAAGCGTTCAATGAATGGCAATCACGAAGTCAATGCCCTGTCTGTGGCCAATAAGCAGCTTGATGTTGCCACCTTTAATACCTCTGGTCTGGAGCGCCTGAAAAACAGCCATCCCGATAAGGCGGAAAAGCTGAAAGTGATCTGGCAATCCCCCCTGATTCCCGACAATCCGATTGTATGGCGCACAGATATCTCCGATGAAACCAAAACCGCCATTAAGGCCTTCTTTGATGCCTATGGTGATGAGGCGGCCGAATTGGAGGTATTACATGGCATGGACCTGTCCAAATTCAAACCTTCCAACAATGACCAGTTATTGCCCATCCGTCAATTGGACCTGTTCAAGCAGCGTACGGCGATCATGGGTAATGAAAAGTTAAGTTCCGGGCAGAAAGAAGAGCAAGTCGCTCCTTTGGATGCCGAGCTGGAAAAAATCTCATTGCGTATGAAAACGCTTGAGAGCAGCCAGTCCTGAAATAGTTGTATTGCACTATTCATTCATTTGTATTTATAACCTGAGACCAGAGATAAACGATGATTAAATCTATTTCCCAGCGTGTAGGAATTTCCCTTTTGGCGGCAGCCCTGACAGCCGGTGCGGCCTATGCCCAAGATAAAAAGGAAATCAATTTTGGTATTATTTCCACCGAGTCTTCACAAAACTTAAGGCAGTTGTGGGATCCGTTCCTGGCTGATATGTCCAAAAAAACCGGTTATGAAATCAAGGCTTTCTTTGCGCCTGATTATGCCGGCATTATCCAGGGCATGCGTTTCGATAAAGTTGATATTGCATGGTATGGCAATAAATCGGCCATGGAAGCGGTTGACCGCGCCAATGGCGAGGTGATTTACCAAACCGTTGATAAAGATGGCAAGCCCGGTTACTGGAGCCTGCTGATCGCGCATAAAGACAGCCCGATCAATAATGTGGAAGACATGCTCAAGAATGCCAAAAGCCTGAATTTTGGTAATGGTGACCCTAACTCTACCTCCGGTTTTCTGGTACCCAGCTATTACGTTTTTGCCCAGAACAACGTTGACCCCAGCAAGATTTTCAAGCGCACCGTGAATGCCAACCACGAGGTCAATGCCCTGTCAGTGGCCAATAAACAGGTTGATGTCGCGACCAACAATACCGAAAGCCTGGATCGCCTGCACGCATCAAACCCTGAGAAAGCGGCACAAATCAAGGAAATCTGGCGCTCTCCATTAATCGCTTCCGATCCGATCGTATGGCGTAAAAACCTGCCTGAAGAGGTCAAGACAAAATTCACCGAGTTCTTTGATACCTATGGTGACAAACCCGAAGAACTGGCTGTTTTGCACGGCTTGAGCTGGGCCAAGTTCAAACCTTCCAGCAATGACCAGTTGCTGCCTATCCGTCAGCTGGAGCTGTTCAAGCAGCGTAACCAGGTGGCGGCTGACGAGAAACTGTCAGATGCGGACAAACAGACCCAGTTGAAAAAACTGGACGAAGACCTGGAAAAACTGGCTGCCAGCCTGAAAGCACTGGATGCGAAACAGTCCTGATTGCCGTAGCAGGATTTGAAAAGGTGCGTGGCCTGGTGCCATGCACCATAAATACAGAAAAGATATGACAACACTTACTTCACAAGTAAATTTACAAAAGCCGCAGCGTAATTCCCTGCTTAGCCTGTTGGGATGGGGCCTGGTATTGGCGATTCTGGCCTGGTCCTGGAAAGGGGCGGAAATGAATCCGGTCCAGCTGTGGAAAGACGCCGGAAACATGATGGAGTTTGCGGCCGATTTTTTTCCGCCAGACTTTGCCGACTGGCGCTTATATTTGCATGAAATGATCATCACGATCCAGATTGCCGTATGGGGTACGGTGCTGGCGGTCATTGCGGGAATTCCACTGGGCATTCTTTCGTCGGCCAATATTGTGCCCTGGTGGATTAATCAACCGGTGCGCCGCTTGATGGATGCCTTGCGTTCAATCAATGAAATGGTTTTTGCCATGCTGTTTGTGGTGGCGGTTGGTTTGGGACCTTTTGCCGGAACCCTTGCTTTGTTCCTGGGGACAACCGGTGTATTGGCCAAACTGTTTGCCGAAGCGGTTGAATCGATTGATCCCGGTCCTGTTGAAGGCGTGCGGGCCACCGGTGCCAGTGCCTTGCAAGAAGTGATCTTTGGTGTGATTCCGCAGGTTATGCCCTTATGGATTTCCTATGTGCTGTACCGCTTTGAGTCAAACGTACGTTCGGCCACGGTGGTCGGGATGGTGGGTGCCGGTGGTATCGGGGTCTTGCTGTGGGAGGCAATTCGTGGTTTTCAGTTTGGCCAAAGTGCAGCCATCCTGCTGATCATTATTGTCGCGGTTAGCGTGATCGACATGATTTCCCAGCGATTACGCCGTTTCTTTATTTAAGCTTTAAGGGATAAGGGGCAGGTAGAAACTGCCCGTTTTCAAACATGAACTTGTATAGACAGGAAGGTCCGGTTTATTTGACATTGGCAGCCACGCTCAGGGCGGAGCTGTCCATTTATCAGGCAGGTGATTTCCTGCCCGGTGAACTGCCTTTGGCCAGACGTTTTGCCGTGAATCGGCATACGGTACGCCGGGCGCTGGATGTGCTGGTGCAGGAAGGCTGTGTTTTACGTATCAAGGGAAAGGGAACCCAAGTGCTGAACCGTCCCATCCCTTATCCGGTCCAGGCCAACAGTGCGCATAGCGATGCGCTCAGTGCCATGGGTTACAGCGCCAAAGCCCGTTTGCTTAAGGTTTACCAGCGCAGCCCCAGCGCGGATGAAATCAAACATCTTGAGCTGCGCGAGGGTGAAGATGTGCTTGAGTACAAAACCCTCCGGTTTATCGAAGAACAGCCGGTCAGCCTGATCAGCCATCACTTTTCAACACGCTATGATTTTTTATTAAAGGATTATGCCAAGGGCTCCATGCGGTCTTATCTGAAAGAGCGGGGGTGTGAACTCTCCCGTAAATTCAGCCTGATCGGTGCCCGCATGCCCACGGTCGATGAAGCCAGCCGCTTGCTGATGTCCCAGCAGCAACCGGTATTGACCATTCAGACCTTATCCCAGGATCAACATGACAGGCCAATGGAATTGTCCTTCAGCGTCAGTCGTGCCGATCATTTTCAATATCAGGTTTTTATTAATGGAGTCAACGAGCATGACAGCTCAAGCAAATAAAACGTTGCGCCAGCAATGGATGCAAGTACTGGCAAAGGCCGGTGATGCATTAATGTCTTTTGAAACAGCATTGACCCGTAGCGCCTACCGCAAAATCCGTGCCCCCGAAACCGGCATGGTCATGGTAAGGGGGCGCAGCGGTGGCACCGGACAGGCTTTCAATGTCGGTGAAATGACCGTTACCCGTTGTGTGGTTCGTTTGGATGATGGCAGTACCGGGTACAGCTACATTGCCGGGCGCAATAAACAGCATGCCGAGCTGGCTGCCCTGGCCGATGCCCATTTGCAGGGCAATGAGCAGGCGCACTGGATGGCAACCTTAATCCAGCCGCTACAACAACAGCAGCAACAGCAACGTTTGCAAAGAGAAGCAGATGTAGCCGCTTCTAAAGTCAGTTTCTTTACGATGGTTCGCGGAGATTAAAACAATGAACTCACACTATTTGAAACCGGCTTTTGACAATCCGGTTAGCGGTTCCCAGCAAAGTTTCCGGCTGGCCCTGAAGGCCATGGCCGAACCCGGCCTGCCTTATGAACTCCGTCTGGTTGAAACGCTGGATACGCTGGCACCGGCCAGTTATGCCCTGGCCTTGACCCTGCTTGATAGCGATACGGCGGTATGGCTGAGCCCGGCACTGGATACACCTGCCATCAGGGCCAACCTGGCTTTTCATTGTGCCTGCCCGGTGGTAGAACATCCCCAGGATGCCGACTTTGCCCTGATGCTGGCCGCTGAAACGGGGGTTATTGCGAGCCTTAATGCGGGAACCGACCGCGACCCCGAACTGTCCTGCACGGCCCTTATTCAACTGGATTCTTTTGAGGGTGGCTTGCCAACCCTCTGGCAGGGGCCTGGTATTGAAACGCAAAGACAGCTTTGTTTGCCGGTGGATAAGGCTTTTTGGCAAACCCGTCAGGCAGTGACTGCATTTCCTTGTGGTATTGATATGTTTTTTATTGCCGGTGAGCAGATCATGGCCTTGTCACGCAGTACGCAAGTCAACTTTCAGGTGGAGAATTAACCATGTATGTTGCTGTAAAAGGTGGCGAAAAAGCCATTGATCACGCCCATTATCTGCTGGCAAAAAAACGTCGTGGTTCTACCGACATTCCCGAGCTTGAAGTCGCGCAGATTCGTGAGCAAATGAGTCTGGCGGTGGCACGGGTCATGACCGAGGGCTCTTTGTATGATGAAGAGCTGGCGGCATTGGCCATCAAACAATCGGCCGGTGATTTGCTGGAAGCGATTTTCCTGTTGCGTGCCTATCGCACGACCTTGCCCCGTTTTACCGAGTCAGTGCCACTGCAAACCAGCGAAATGCAAATGGAGCGCCGTATCTCTGCCACTTACAAGGACTTGCCGGGCGGACAATTGCTGGGCCCCACGTTTGACTATACCCACCGCTTGCTGGATTTCACCTTGCTGGCAGAGGGGCAGGCCTTACCCGAACCGTCACAGGAACCTTTGCAGGCCGAGCCTTGTCCCCGAGTACTTGAGCTGCTGGAAAAAGAAGGCCTGATGCGGGTTGAAAAGAACAGCCAGGCGGACGTGCCGGATATTACCCGTGAGCCGCTGGATTTTCCCACTAACCGGACGCAGCGCTTGCAGGCATTGGCCCGTGGTGATGAAGGCTTCATGATGGCACTGGCTTATTCAACCCAGCGTGGCTATGGCCGTAACCACCCCTTTGCCGGTGAAATCCGGATTGGTTTTACCGAGGTCTGGATCGAGCCGGAAGAACTGGATTTTGCCGTGCCGCTGGGTGATATTGAAGTGACCGAGTGTGAAATGGTAACCCAGTTCATTGGCTCCAAAACCGAGCCGGCCCAGTTTACCCGTGGTTATGGGCTGGCCTTTGGGTACAACGAACGCAAGGCTATGAGTATGGCGCTGGTGGATCGTGCCCTGTGCGCTGAGGCACTGGGCGAGGAAATTACCTCACCGGCCCAGCAGGAAGAGTTTGTATTAATGCATTGTGACAACGTAGAGGCGGCCGGATTTGTTTCACACTTGAAGCTTCCGCACTATGTTGACTTCCAGTCAGAGCTGGAACTGATCCGCAAAATGCATGCACAAGAGCAGTCAATAAGTGAAGAATATTCTATACAGGAGAAGCAGGCATGATAAGCAGCCTGGAACACCAGAACCGTCCGGCCCAGGCAGAAGGGTATAACTTTGCCTATCTTGACGAACAAACCAAACGCATGATTCGCCGTGGCCTGCTTAAGGCTGTGGCTATCCCGGGTTATCAGGTGCCTTTTGGCGGCCGTGAAATGCCTTTGCCGTATGGCTGGGGTACCGGTGGCATACAGGTAACCGCTGCCGTACTGGGTGAAGAAGATGTGCTCAAGGTCATTGACCAGGGAGCAGACGACACCACCAACGCGGTGTCCATCCGGCGCTTTTTTTCCACCACCGCCGGAGTGCAAACAACCGAAAGAACCGGAGACGCCACGATTATCCAGACCCGTCACCGGATTCCCGAGGCCGAACTGAAAAAAGACCAGATCATGGTGTATCAGGTACCTATTCCCGAGCCCTTGCGTTTTATCGAGCCTTCGGAAACGGAAACCAAGACCATGCATGCCCTGAATGATTACGGTGTGATGCATGTGAAATTGTATGAAGACATTGCCAAGTTCGGCCATATTGCCACGGCCTATGCCTATCCGGTGATGGTGGATGAGCGTTATGTGATGGACCCGTCACCGATTCCCAAGTTTGATAACCCCAAACTGGACATGAGTCCGGCCCTGATGCTGTTTGGTGCCGGTCGTGAAAAACGGCTGTATGCGGTACCCCCGTATACCCGGGTCAGCAGTCTTGATTTTGAAGATCACCCGTTTGAAGTGCAAAAGTGGGAGCAGAGTTGCGCCATATGTGGTTGCGACCATTCTTATCTGGATGAAATCATTGTTGATGACCAGGGCACCAGAGAGTTCGTGTGTTCGGATACCGATTATTGCGGCCAGCGGGTTGCAGAGCAGGAGAAACAGTAATGGCGGCATTACCTTCAATTATTGAAACAACACAAAGCGCAAGCAGGCAGCCTTTGCTTGAGGTAAGGGAACTGAGCAAGCTGTTTGGCCCCGATAAAGGTTGCCAGCATGTTTCCTTTGATTTGTATCCTGGCGAGGTGCTGGGCATTGTGGGTGAATCCGGTTCCGGTAAATCCACCCTGTTAAGCGTTTTGTCGGGTCGCAGCCAGCCCCAGGATGGCAATATCACTTACTGCAATAAGCAGGGTGAGCTGATTGACCTGTACAGCAGTAGCGAAGCCGAGCGTCGCACCCTGCTGCGTACCGAGTGGGGCTTTGTTGAACAGAACCCGCGTGATGGCCTGCGTATGGGTGTGTCAGCCGGTGCCAATATTGGCGAACGTTTAATG
>JAVESC010000190.1:0-3019 GCA_034006805.1 Advenella sp. | reverse complement strand
ATTGGTGGCCCGGCGCATATAGCCTTTCCAGGCATCGGAGCCTGACTCACGGCCGCCACCGGTTTCTTTTTCACCGCCAAAGGCGCCACCGATTTCAGCACCCGAGGTGCCGATATTCACATTGGCAATGCCGCAGTCAGCGCCGCTGGGTGACATAAAATATTCGGCTTCAAGCAGGTTGGTGGTAAAGATGGCGGAAGACAGGCCTTGCGGAACGTCGTTTTGCAGGGCTAACGCGTCTTCAAAGTTGTCATAGCTCATGATGTAAAGGATGGGCGCAAAGGTTTCGTGACGAACCACATCGGTTTGTGCTGGCATGTCGACCAGCGCGGGTTCAACATAATAGGCATCGGGGAACGTGTCCTGCAAGACGCGCTGGCCACCGGTGACTTTCCCTTTTTGTTCGGCCGCTTTTTGCAGCGCGGTTTGCATAGCGTCAAAAGCCGCCTTGTCAATGAGGGGGCCTACCAGGGTGCCGGTTTCAAGGGGGCTGCCAATGGGTAAGCTGCGATAGGCTTTTTTCAGCCGTTCGGCAAGTTCATTAACGATGCTGCTGTGGACGATCAGCCGGCGGGTGCTGGTGCAGCGTTGTCCGGCTGTGCCGACCGCACCAAAAACAATGCCCCGCACGGCCATGTCCAGGTCTGCAGTTTCGCTAACGATAATGGCATTATTGCCCCCCAGTTCAAGAATGCAGCGGCCAAACCGGGTCGCCACTTTGGGGCCAACCTCGCGTCCCATGCGGGTGGAGCCGGTGGCTGAAACCAGGGCAACCTTTGGACTGTTAACCAGGATTTCACCGGTTTCCCGCTGGCCAATCAGCAATTGCGACAGGTGTTCAGGCGCATCACCCAGTTTTTTCAGGGCACGTTCCAGCAGGGCCTGGGTGGCCAGGGCGGTTAGCGGGGTTTTTTCTGAAGGTTTCCAGATAACGGCATTGCCACACACCAGAGCCAGGGCCGTATTCCATGACCAGACGGCAACCGGAAAGTTGAAAGCGGTAATCACGCCAACCACGCCCAGCGGATGCCAGGTTTCCATCATGCGGTGCCCCGGGCGTTCCGAGGCAATGGTCAGGCCGTACAGCTGGCGTGACAGGCCAACCGCAAAGTCGCAGATATCAATCATTTCCTGGACTTCACCCTGGCCTTCGGCAATGATTTTGCCCGCTTCAATGGAGACCAGACGTCCAAGGGCTTCTTTGTTGGCCCGCAGCTCTTCTCCAAGCAGGCGGATCAGTTCCCCGCGTCGGGGTGCGGGAACCTGACGCCACTGCGTATAGGCGGCATGAGCCCGGTCGATGGTGGCAGTGGCTTCTGCCGCAGACGCTTCAACAACATTGGCGATATGCGAACCATCAATAGGAGAATAGGCTTTTAGGCTACCTTCCTGAAAGGAGGCAGGATTGACACCTAAAGAGACAAGTAATTCCTGGACTGAATTCATGGCTGGTTTCCTTTGTGAATCATCAGGGTAAGCCTCACGTTTTACATGACTCTGCCCGGCAGGGCAACGAAAAAATGGCAGGATAGGTGAGGCGCTCAATACAAACAGATTTACAACTAGATTAACAATTGATTTTCCTAAAGTCAAAAAATTTCTTATAAGAAATAAAAATAAATAAAAGGGTTTTCCCTTGGTTTTTGATTGTTGCAATGCAAAATATATTGTTTGATATCAATGAATTATAGATTTGTTTTATATCGTTGGCTTTTTAAGTTTCAATTTTCTTCCTGGGATTTTCCTGATGGGAAATACCAAAAAATCAATGAAATCTCGTCTTGTTTTTTGCGGATTACAAATTAATTTTCTTTTGGATTATTAATAAGTCATTGATTATCAATGGAGATATTGTATTTTTATTTGGATTTTAAAGAATTAGGTATAAATAACGATTGACGCCAAATTTTTCTTATGAGAATTTACAACTTATTCAGCTATTTGTAATGAGACATTGCATGAAGAACTGTTTTGATGTGGTGGTCGTTGGTGGTGCGGCAACAGGAAGTGCCCTGGCTTATTTTTTAAGCGCCTCCCGCTCGTTTAAAGGCTCTATTCTGGTTATTGAAAAAGATGCGTCTTATCAAAAGTGTGCGACTGCCTTGTCGGCAGCCTCCATACGGCATCAATTTTCCACGACAGAAAATATCCAGATGTCGCAGTTTGGTAGCGAATTCCTGTACCGCCTTGGAGAAACCCTTGAGGTGGAGGGTGAGCGGCCCGACGTGAACTTTCATGAAGCGGGTTATTTGTTTCTGTCCACCCCGCAGGGATATGAAACCCTGAAAGCAAACAATGCGTTGCAACGTGCCTTGGGGGCACAAATTGTGTTGTTGTCAGGCCAGCAATTACAAGACAGATATTCATGGCTGAATGTGTCTGATTTAGCGGGCGGTTCGTTGGGTCTGAAGGGAGAGGGATGGCTGGACGCCTATGGCATGATGCGGGCTTTTCGCCGCAAGGCCATTTCCCAGGGGGTGAGTTACATAGAAAATGAAGTGGTGCAGGTGCATCGGGAAGGCGCACGGGTAAGCGGTTTAACCCTGAATAACGGCGACACCGTCTCTGGTGGTGTTGTTGTGAATGCTGCGGGTACCGGGGCTATGCAATTGGCCCGTCAGGCTGGTATTGAGTTGCCGATAGAATCGCGCAAACGCAGTGTTTTTTATGTGACCTGCCCCGAGACAATCAATGATTGTCCCATGTTGATTGACCCCAGCGGTGCTTATATCCACCCTGAAGGAGAGGGGTTTATTTGCGGCATTCAGCCGCCAGCGGAACAGGACCCCGAGTGTTTTGATTTTGATGTTCAATACCCGCTGTTTGATGAGTACCTGTGGCCAATTCTGGCGCATCGGGTGCCTGCCTTTGAGGCCTTGCGCTGTGAGCATAGCTGGGCCGGCCATTACGATTACTGCACCTTCGACCAAAACGTGATTCTTGGGTATCACCCCGATATCAATAATATGGTTTTTGCTAATGGTTTCAGTGGTCACGGCATGCAACAATCACCTGCAGT
>JAVESC010000189.1:0-3034 GCA_034006805.1 Advenella sp. | reverse complement strand
ACAAGGCGCAGATCATGGCAGAACTGTATGAAAGCCCTGTTATCGAGCAGTTGCCGGCTTCGGTTATTAAATCACATCCCAATGCGCTTATTTTGCTTGACGAACAGTCCGCACAGTTCTTGCCTGCCGATTTGTGCAATGTGGTGGTGGCTTAATCGCTTAAGGCCGCTCAAGAATACAATTATTCTGTATTAATTAGTATGCTAACGGTTTGCGTTAACCATAAGTGCATCCGGTGCTCTGAATTGACCCCCTAAAGCCGGGAACCGCTTCAGCTTTAATTAATGTATGTTTTTCAGGCCTTCCAGTACTAACGTGGTGGCCACGTCGGCATATTCTTCGCGTGTGATGGGGCCGTTGGGCTTGAACCACATGTAAACCCAGTTGAGCATGCCAAACAGGGACATGGTTACCGGTTTAAGTAAAGGACGTTTATTATTGATTTCAGGGTTGATGTCGTGAAGGGTATTGGCAATCCGCATCACGATGCGCCTTTCCAGTTCATTTATTTCGTTGGTTTCTTCTTCTCCCAGCAAGCCGCGACAATTTAATTGAACAATATGCTTGTCATCGGCATCACGGTAGCATTCCAGTATTTGACGAACCAGTTTGCGCAAGCGCTGTTCTGGCAAGTCGTTTTGTGCCTCATCTGCAACCGCTTGCAATGCCTGATCCAGTTCTTCCAGATGCGAGCGGATAATATCAAAAATCAAAGCACTTTTACTGGGGTAATAGTGGTAAAGAAGTGCTTTGGAAACCTTACTGCGGGCAGCAATTTGTGACATGGAGGCTTTTTCCATGCCTAATTCTGCAAAAACTGCGGCAGCATTAACCAGGAGGTGAAGCTGTTTTTCCTCGAAATCTGCTGCTCGGGCGCGTGCCATACTGATTTGTTGTCCTATAAAATAAAAGCTAAAAAGTGCTATTTTAGCTTGTTTCTGGCCAGGGATTATATTTAAACCTTACTCAGAACAACAGTATTTAACGCTTTGGGCGATTATCGATCACTCGTTTGGCCTTTCCGTCAGAGCGTATTAATGAACCAGGCAACGTAACATTAACGATTGTGCTGATCCCGACAATGCTTTTTATATGGTGTGCCAGTTCTTTGGCTGAAAATTTTCGGGCATTTTCATCGGCGGCGCCGGGTTGGCATTCTACATTGACCGTCATGCTGTCCATCCGTGTGCTGCTTCTGTTCAGTTCAATCTGGAAATGGGGGGTCAAGCCATGGCACTTAAGAATTTGCTCTTCAATCTGGGTAGGAAAAACATTGACCCCGCGCAGAATAATCATGTCATCACTGCGACCGGTAATTTTTTCCATACGGCGCATGCTGCGTGCCGTACCCGGTAGCAGGCGGGTCAGGTCGCGGGTGCGGTAGCGAATAATTGGCAAGCCTTCTTTGGTCAGGGTGGTAAAGACCAGTTCTCCTTCTTCCCCATCGGGTAAGACCTCACCGGTTTCGGGGTTGATGATTTCCGGATAAAAATGATCTTCCCAGATATGCAGGCCATCTTTGGTTTCCACACATTCATTGGCAACACCTGGGCCCATGATTTCAGACAGACCGTAAATATCAACGGCATGCATATCAAAGGCCTGTTCAATTTCCTGCCGCATGGCATTGGTCCAGGGTTCTGCGCCAAAAATGCCAATGGCCAAGGATGATTCGCGTGGATCCAGCCCCTGACGATGGAATTCATCAAGAATGGAAAGCATGTATGACGGAGTGACCATAATGATGCGGGGTTTGAAGTCTTGAATGAGTGACACCTGGCGTTCGGTCATGCCACCGGAAATAGGTACTACCGTACACCCCAGTTTTTCGGCACCATAATGCGCCCCCAGGCCTCCGGTGAACAGGCCATAGCCGTAGGCATTATGCAGGACATCACCAGGCCGGCCACCGGCAGCGCGGATGGAGCGGGCCACCAGGGTTGCCCAAACCTCAATATCATTTTTGGTGTATCCCACAACCACCGGTTTGCCAGTGGTGCCGGAAGAGGCGTGAATACGTGTCAATTTTTCGCGTGGCACGGAAAACATGCCGAAAGGATAGGTATCACGAAGATCTGTTTTTTGGGTAAAAGGGAATTTGGCCAGATCTGACAGGGTTTTCAGATCGGATGGATGAACCCCGGCTTTATCAAAATGCGTTTTGTAAAAAGGTGAATTTTCATAAGCATGATTAAGTGTCCATTGCATGCGTTGCAATTGCAGGGCGGACAGCTCATCACGGGATGCAATTTCGATGGGGTCCAGGTCTTCTTTTCTGGGGGTCAGGTTTTCCATTTTGTTTCCTCTAGCTTTATGTTTCTTTATTGTGTTTTTGACGATGTATTGGTCAGGGTTGTGTACTGGGTAATAAGGTGCCTTTAATTGTGCGGGCATGACCGCGAAATTCAGCGATATGTTTACCGTTCTGGTTGCGAATAACGACGTCATAAAGCCCGCTGCGTCCCTGCTTGCTGATTTCACGGGCATATGCCGTTAATTCGTCGTTTTCAAGTGCCGGTTCAAGATAAGTAATTGAGCAATGCTGGGCAACGGTGCGTTGATTATAAGTATTGCAGGCAAAAGCAAAACAAGTATCCGCAAGGGTAAAAATATAGCCGCCATGACATGTGCCGTGGCCATTAAGCATGTGGGACTTGATGCGCATGCGCATGCTGGCCTTGCCGGTTTCAACGTCAAGCAGTTGCATGCCCAAGTGCTGGGCGGCAAGATCGTCTTGCCACATGGCGTTGGCGCAGTCCTGGGCCAGGGTGGGGGAAAGGGTGTGATCGGACATGTTTATTTTCCTTTGAAAACGGAAGGACGTTTTTCCAGAAAAGCGCTGACGCCCTCGGCATAATCTTCGCTGCATCCGGCCTGGCGTTGCAGGTCGCGTTCCAGGTCAAGTTGTTGATCTAATGTATTGACTGAGGCGGTCTGGATCGCTTGTTTGATTAGCCCTTGCCCGAAAGTAGGGCCTTGAGCCAGTTGGCGGGCAAGTTCAGTGGCTCTGGCTTGTAATTGATCATCTTCAAGG
>JAVESC010000052.1:0-20333 GCA_034006805.1 Advenella sp. | reverse complement strand
GGGCGATTCGGCATCAGCCACCCGGGAAAAACGCCGTTCAAGAACCTGACGCATGGCGGCATAATCATCACCAGGCGTAATACCGGCAATATTGTAACGACGATAGTGCGAAGATTGCATGTCATGATGAAGATAAACCACACATGAGGCCTGGGTGGCCTCTCCGGCCGTATGGCTAATATCAAAACATTCTATACGCATTTCATCCAGCGCATTCTCATCGGTATCCAGACCAAGCAGTTCAGCCAAGGCCAGCGTACGCGCCGCCTTTGCCGTCGACTCGGACAACACCCGCGACAGGGCCAATTGGGCATTTTTTACGGCCTGCTCAAGCCAGGCTTTTTTAACGCCCTGAACACGTGTCTGCAAACGCACTTTCACCTTGCCACCGGCATGCTCATTAAGCATCTCCAGCAGCTCCGGCTCAGCCAAGGGGTGGGAACAGACCAACAAGGGAGGCAGTACATTCTCAAGATAATGCTGGCCCACAAAGGCATTAAGAACATCAGCAGGGGTATCGCCATCGGTCTGGACGGGGAAAAAAGCTTTGTCGCCCAGATGCCGCCCGCCACGTACCATGGCCAGGTTGACACACACTTTGCCACCCAGCATTTCCACCGCAATAATATCCACATCACCACCACCGGCCTCTTCCATGGATTGCTGGTGCAACACAGTGGCCAGGGCATGCATCTGGTCACGCAAAACGGCCGCCTGCTCAAACTGCAGGGCACCGGAAGCCGCCATCATGCGTTTTTCAATATCATCAATCACATCACTGGCCTGGCCATCCAGAAAACGCACCGCCCTTTCGACATCCTGGCGATAAGCCTCTTCGGAAAGGGCCTGCACGCAAGGCGCGGAACAGCGCCCGATCTGGTGTAGCAAACAGGGACGGGAACGATTGGCAAACACCGTGTCTTCGCAGGTGCGCAAGCGGAACACTTTTTGCAGTATCTGAATGGTTTCCCGTACGGCCCAGGAATTTGGATAAGGCCCGAAAAAATGCCCTTTCTTGTTGGTGCTGCCGCGATAATACACAATTCGCGCAAACGCATGATCACTGATCATTAAGTAAGGATAGGACTTGTCATCGCGAAACAGAATGTTATAGCGCGGGCGCAGCGTCTTGATCAGGTTATTTTCAAGAATCAGGGCCTCGGCTTCGGAGCGCGTGACAGTCACTTCCAGGCGCACCACACGGGCCACCATATGAGCAATACGCGGGCTGGACGGAGTTTTCTGAAAATAAGAAGAAACCCTTTTCTTCAGGTCACGTGCCTTGCCCACATAAAGCACCCCATCATTTTCATCCAGGTGCCTGTAGACACCCGGCAAATGAGGCAGGTCATTCAGAAACGATTTTATGTCGAAAGGCTCGGGCATCTTGGTACCGCTTATTCAATTGCAAGGCTTCCCAACTCATGAAAGGCGTGGCAGGCATCAGGTGTTGGATACGTTCTATAGATGGGTTGGAAATAGTAAATTCAAGCCGCTCCAGCAAATCATCTGCCAGGTCGGGACGATTGCACACCAGCACCATATCGCATCCGGCCAGCAGGGCTGCCTGCGCACGAGCCACAATGTCACCGGCCACCGAAGCGCCTTCCATAGTAAGGTCATCAGAGAACACCACCCCATTATAAGCAAGTTGCTGGCGTAAAATGTCCTGGACCCATTTACGGGAAAATCCGGCTGGCGCATTATCTACCTTGGGATAAATCACATGAGCGGGCATCACCGCAGGCAACACCATGTCGCCCAGCCACTGGTAAGGCATGGCATCTTCATTCAGGATGTCATCCAAGGGGCGTTCATCAATCGGAATGGCCAGGTGGGAATCGGCTTCGACAAAACCATGTCCCGGAAAATGCTTGCCGCAAGCGGCCATGCCAGCCAAGGAAAGCCCCTGAATAATGGCTCGTGCCAGCGTGGCAACCACCTTGGGATCACGGTGAAAAGAACGGCTGCCAATGACCTGGCTCACACCATAATCCAGATCAAGCACCGGCGCAAAGGTGAAGTCAACCCCACAGGCCCGTAACTCGGCTGCCATGACATAAGCCAGTTCAGTAGCAGCACGAACGGCCAGCTGAGGGCTTTGCGCCCAATATTGACCCAGTTCCCGCATGCCGGGCAAATGCGTAAAACCGTTAGTTTTGAAACGCTGCACACGACCACCTTCGTGATCAACTGCAATTAACAGCGGGGCATTACGGGCCTCATGAATGCTCCGGGTAAGTGCCTGTAGCTGTTCGGGGTTTTCATAATTGCGGGCAAACAAAATAACCGCGCCCACCAAAGGGTGGCGCAAACGTTCTGTTTCATGATGGGTAAGCTGCGTGCCCTGTACATCCACCATAACGGGCCCGGGTGGTAAGGCCGGTACTGCCAATGACTGCATTTTTATTGTCCTTTTTTAGATTCAACCAGGACAAATGCCATGGCCAGATCAGATTCGTCGGTAACAGACACATGCGCCGTACCAAACCGTTGTTCATACCAGGTTTTAAGCGGCTCGGCCAGCACCACCATGGGTTTGCCGCTGGCCGCATTCAGGGTTTGCATGCCAGACCAGTACATGGGCATCCGCATGCCCAGCCCGATAGCCTTGGAAAAAGCCTCTTTAGCGGCAAAACGGGTCGCCAGAAAACGAATGCCACGGGCCGCATCACGCCGGTAACGTCCCTCAAACTTGATCATTTCTTCCGGCCCCAGAATGCGCTTTGCAAAGCGTAGGCCAAAACGATCATAAGACGCCTGTATCCGGTGAATATAGATCAGGTCTGTACCAATACCGGCAATTCCCTGAGGGCCTGCCTGCCCGATTAATGTATTCATATCTTCGCCAACACCCCTATCCGTTTACACTTTAATGAAGTGTTCCCGATAGTACTTCATTTCCTCAATCGACTCGTGAATATCCGCCAGGGCCTCGTGCTTGCTTTTCTTGGCAAAACCCTTGTAAACCTCGGGCTTCCAGCGACGGGAAAGCTCTTTAAGGGTACTGACATCCAGATTCCGGTAATGAAAATACTGTTCAAAACGGGGCATGTATTTAAACATGAAGCGGCGATCCTGGCTAATGGTATTGCCACACAGTGGTGAGGCACCTTTGGGCACATATTGAGACATAAATTCAATCAAAATGTCTTCAGCCTGCCCTTCTGTTAAAGTGGAATCTTTAACTTTTTGAATTAATCCACTTTTACCATGGGTGGACGTATTCCATTTATCCATGGCATCTAATACACTATCAGGTTGATGAATGACCAATACAGGCCCTTCAGCCACAATAGTAAGATCCGGTTCGGTTATAACAACGGCTATTTCCAGAATTTTTTCTTTTTCAGGATCCAGACCGCTCATTTCCATATCCAACCAAACCAGACGTAAATCATTAACTGCCATTTTCGTTTATCCTTAATACTGAGTTTCGTTATTTTCGCACAGAGCCATCATTAACATATGACAACTACGCTGTTTACATTCTTATTTATCTTGTTTCTGGGTATTGAAACCCTCGTCAAGCTTTGGCTTTCAAGCCGTCAAATACGCCATGTCAGCCAACACCGCAACGCAGTTCCTGCCGAATTTGCAGAAAAAATAAGCCTGCACAGCCACCAGCGGGCAGCTGATTATACGGTTGAACGCATGAAACTAGGGATAACAGAGTGGATCTGCGATGCAATGATACTGATTGGTTTTACCCTGTTAGGCGGTTTACAGCTACTGAACACGTTCCTGCAACAACAGTTTACATCTGACATCTGGTACCAGCTGGCCTTGCTTGCTTCAGTTAGCATGATTACCGGCCTATTGCACCTGCCCTTCAGTTTATGGCGTCAGTTCAAGCTTGAAGCCAAATACGGTTTCAATCGCATGACCCTTAAACTGTTCATTAGCGACTCTATCAAAGGTCTTGTGATTAGCCTTATTCTTGGCCTGCCCCTAATGGCCGCCATTTTATGGCTAATGGCTGAGGCAGGCAATGCCTGGTGGCTCTGGGCCTGGGCACTTTGGGTTGGGTTCAATGTACTTATCCTGTATTTGTATCCCACTTTTATTGCGCCGATGTTCAATAAATTTACCCCGCTTGACAACCCCGAACTGGCCGAACGTATTAATAAACTGGCCACGCGCTGCGGCTTTATCCTGAATGGCCTGTTTGTGATGGATGGCTCAAAACGCTCTGCCCATGGTAACGCTTATTTTACCGGCTTTGGCAAATCACGGCGCATTGTGTTTTTTGACACTTTACTGAACAAGCTGAATGGCACTGAAATTGAAGCCGTCCTTGCCCATGAACTGGGTCACTTCAAGCATAAGCATATTATCAAGCGCATGGTCATCAGCTTCTTCATTGCCCTGGTGTTTTTTGCCATGCTGGGTTATGTGAAAAATACCCTTTGGTTTTATGAAGGCCTGGGTGTGATGCCCTCACTGGAGCGCAGTAATGATGCGCTGGCACTTATTTTGTTTTTCATGGCCGTACCGGTATTTACTTTCCTGCTGTCTCCCTTGACCAGCTGGTTTTCCCGCAAAGACGAATTCCAGGCAGATCAATACGCCAGCCAACAGGCTGAAGCCAGCTCACTGGTTTCAGCCCTGGTCAAACTTTATGACGACAATGCCGCCACCCTTACACCCGACCCCATACACTCGGCGTTTTATGACAGCCATCCGCCAGCATCCGTCCGCATCCGGCATTTATTAACCGGTTCAAAGGCGTAAGCACATGAAAGGACGCGTTATTTCTGCACACGGCAGGCATTACATTGTTGAACTGGAAGACGGACAAACCCGGCAATGCTACACCCGGGGCAAAAAAACCGGTATTTGCGTGGGTGACTTTGTTCGCATCCAGCCCCAAGCCGAGGACGAAGGCAGCATTGAAGAAACCCTGACGCGCAAAAACCTGCTTTACCGCTCGGATGAAATGCGCTCAAAGCAATTTGCCGCCAATGTAGACCAACTGCTTATTGTGGTAGCCACTGAACCATTTTTTTCTGAAGACCTGACCGGCCGTGCCTTAACCGGTGCCTGGAGCGCCGATATCAGCCCGATTATCCTGCTGAATAAATGCGACCTGACCAGCGGCCTGGCACGTGCACAGGAATCACTTGAAATTTACCGTGAACTGGGTGTTCCCATTATTTCAAGTAGCATTCATGAGCCCGAACTGTTAAAACAGGACTTGCTGCCATTACTAAAAGATAAAACCAGCTTGCTGCTGGGACAAAGCGGCATGGGTAAATCCAGTATTTTAAATGTGCTTATTCCGCATGCCCGGGCCCATACCCAAGAACATTCGGTGGCTTTGGGCACGGGCAAGCACACCACCACCAGTACCCGCCTGTATCATTTACCCAACAATACGGGTTGCCTTATCGACTCTCCGGGCTTTCAGGCGTTTGGTCTTTACCACTTAACGCAAACCGATGTCGCCAATGGCTTTCCAGAGTTCAAAACGCATATCGAATCGTGCCGTTTTTACAACTGTACCCATTTGCATGAACCGGGATGTGGCGTACTGGCCGCGTTAAAGCAAGGGGTCATTAGCAACAAACGTCATGAACTGTATGAACGCATCCTGCTGGAAAACCAGAGTGCCACGCGATATTGATGCTTGTTAAGCGTATTAATCCTTGTTAAGCAGGTTGCCATACCGCTTTTTAGGACCGGCTCAATAATACCGGTTCAGGCAGCTGCCTGATGCAGCCGATGATACAGGTTTCTAATAACCGATGCCGTTGCCCCCCATATAAAATAGGAGTTCCAGGGCATTGAAAAATAACTTCGTACGGTGCCATCGGGCAGTTTTGCATTATGCAAACGGTGGTTGCGTGGGTCCATGAAAAAAGACAGTGGGACATAAAACACTTCTTCCACCTCATTGCTGTCTGTGCAGATTGAAAAACCCTCGTCAACCCAACCCACATACGGCTTCATCAGAAAACCGGTACCGGTAAACAAGTCTGGCAACTGCCCCACCACCTTTATGTTGTTAGCCGGAATGCCGATTTCCTCTTCCGTTTCACGCAAGGCGGCCTCTTTGGCTGATAGATCGTTTTCTTCAACCCTGCCCCCGGGAAAACTGATTTGCCCGGCATGATTTTTAAGGCGAGCAGAGCGCCGGGTTAAAATGACATGAATTTCTTTATTGACATATACCAATGGCAACAGGACGGCAGCATCAATATAAGTTTGGTTCTCTGTGTATTTGACATCATTCCAGTCATGCAGCAAAGACTCTGCCTGCCAGACAAAACGGTGATCAAATGCCTTGTGGAATAAATCAGTCGTCAATAAAGAACCAGGCACCGGAGACAGATTCTCGCTGGCAGGCGTCCAGGGCTGGATAACCGGATCAAAAGGCAGTATTATTTTTTTTCTGAGCCTGAGAATTTCTTTTGACAAATATAATCCCTTAAGAAATAAAAAAAGCACCTATAAACTATAGGTGCTTTCTTCTTCAGGGACAACTGAATTTCATAAAAAATATGAAATTATGCAGCCACTGTTTTACGAACCAGTTTTTCTTTAATACGAGCAGCCTTACCGGAACGGTTGCGCAAGTAATACAGTTTGGCACGACGTACATCACCACGACGTTTTACAACGATGGAAGCGATAGTGGGAGAATACAGCTGGAATGTACGCTCGATGGCTTCACCGGAAGAAATTTTACGTACGATGAACGCTGAGTTCAGACCGCGGTTACGTTTGGCAATAACAACACCTTCGTAAGCCTGTACACGTTTACGGGTACCTTCAACCACGTTTACGTTAACAATAACGGTGTCGCCAGGTGCAAATTCAACAGTGGGTTCACCACCTGTCAGGCGATCAATCTCTTCTTTCTCGAGTTGTTCGATAAGGTTCATAAGAACTCCTTAAATCATCATTCACGGCTAAAAACTGATACTAAGCATTTATTTTTACGCCGTACTTGCAAGTAACCCTTTACCTGCAAAGCCGCCAGAGGATGAATACAATAAAGCAGAAAATTATATATCTTAAAACGGATAAAAGCCAGTGTATTCTTATGCTTAAGGCATTTAAAACCGTTTTATACCCGATATAAAGTAATATTTGTACAACACCAAGCCAGACATTTATACTAATAACCGGCCATGGTGCCAATAAACAGTACTAGCGGGATGGCAACCGCCCATACCACCGCCGAACAGATATCCATAAATTTTTGCCTTAAAGACAGGTGGTTTTTGCGCGAATAGCAACGCAGTTTTGGATTATTTAACATGGCATACGTTTGGTCGTAGGGAGACCAGGAAATATCGTTAGCCATATGGCGGCGGATTGAACCCGATGAAGAAAGTTTACCTGCTTGCATTTTAGCCTCCTGAAAGTTCGGAACTGCCGGATATGGCGCTAACCATACCCGGCAGAAGTACCAGGACCCTAACCTGGGATATCGCAACTATGCCTGCGATAAGTAGTACTGTATATTTATACAGTACTTTTGGCAAGTGATTATTTTAGCCTTGGCGAAAACGCAACAAAAAACCGCCTGCCTTTCAAAAAGAGAAAGGGCAAGCGGTTTTATTGAAAACAGCCGCAAATAGTCAGGCCACACCCAAAAGCGGAAATGGCCTGGAAAACGATATTATTAAGCCGTTTTCAAATAAGCCAGACTGTCCTGGGCCAGGTCTCCGGCCAGTACGGCGGCCGACAAGGCAGATACACGCGGCAGCAAATGCGCGGCATAAAAAACGGCGGTGGCCTGTTTTTGTGTGTAAAAAGTTTCAGGGCGCCCCTGGCATTTAAGCGCGGCACGGGCCAGTTGCCAACCGGCATGCACATAACCGGACAACATCAGGAATGGCACACTGCCCATGAAAACGGCCCGCAAATTCCCCTCTTTGGCGGTTTCAAGCACGTAACCGGTACTGGCTTCATAGGCCTGGATGGCAATTTTCAGTTGGGCGGCAATAAAAACCAGCTGCCTGCTGCCTGCCTGTTGCTCCAGTTCGGCCACGGTTTCGTGCATGGCCTTGATAAAGCCCCTGGCAACAGCGCCGCCATCACGTAAGGTTTTGCGGCCCACAAAGTCATTGGCCTGGATGGCCGTGGTGCCTTCATAAATGGATAAAATACGGGCATCACGATAATACTGGGCAGCGCCGGTTTCTTCTATAAAACCCATGCCACCATGCACCTGTACACCCAATGAAGCGACTTCAATGGCATTTTCGGTAGAGAACCCTTTCACAATGGGTACCAGGTACTCATAAACCGCCTTGTTACTGGCCCGAACGGATTCATCGGGGTGATTTAAAGACAGGTCATTGGCCCGGGCCGCATACATGGCTACCGCACGGGCACCCTCGGTAAGCCCGCGCATGGTGGCCAGCATACGCTGCACATCGGGGTGGTTAATAATGGGCACCGGCCCGGAAGAGCCTTCCAGGGCATTGCTCTGGACCCGTTCCTGTGCGTATTCCTGGGCCTGTTGCAAGGCCCGCTCGGAAACGGCAATACCCTGAATACCCACATTATAACGAGCGGCATTCATCATGATAAACATATACTGCAAACCCTGATTTTCCTGACCTACCAGGTAGCCAATGGCCCCCTCACCCACTTCTTCCGACTTGCCTGAGCCAAACAGCAGCACGGCGGTAGGACTGGCATTAATGCCCAGTTTTTCTTCCAGTGAGGCACACCAGACATCATTACGCTTGCCCAGGCTGCCATCCTCATTAACCAGGAATTTAGGCACAATAAACAGGGAAATACCCTTGATACCCGCCGGTGAACCGGGGGTACGGGCCAACACCAGATGCACGATATTTTCTGCCATATCGTGCTCTCCGTAGGTAATGAAGATTTTTTGGCCTGAAATACGGTAGGTGCCATCTTCTTGTGGAACAGCTTTGGCATTCACCAAAGCCAGATCCGAACCGGCTTGCGGTTCGGTCAGGTTCATGGTGCCAGTCCAGCTCCCTTCAAGCATGGGGGGAATAAAGGTTTCTTTTTGTTCCTGTGAACCGGCTTGGGTAATTGCTTCTATGGCGCCATCGGTAAGCAGAGGACATAAGGAAAAAGACAGGTTGGCCGCATTCAGGTTTTCAGAGGTGGCCGCCGCCACCACTTTTGGAAAGCCCTGGCCACCGTGTTCAGCATCATGCTGCAAACCTTGCCAACCACCGGCAGCAAAAATTTCAAACGCCTGTTTAAAACCTTGCGGTGTTTTTACCTGCCCATCGTGCCAGATGGCATGTTCGCGATCGCCAACCACATTAAGCGGCGCGACCACCTCTTCCACGAAACGGGCATTTTCCTCTAGTACCGCCTCTACCACATCTTCAGAAACTTCTTCAAATCCGGGCAATGGCAAGACATCGTCCAATAACCCCATATCTTTCAGATTGAAAGAAATATCTTCAATTGGCGCTTTATAGCTCATTTATTGTCCCTGCAAAATAGTTATAAATTAAAAATACGGCCTGGAAAATAGCATTGGCCAAGAAAAAACCATACGAAACGGTTGGCATCTTATAACCAAACATAAAACCATGCCTGATGAATATAAACAATTTATTCTACGACAAAGCTGTTAAAAATTGTTTCATCCTGGGGATTAATTTTCAAGTTAGCATCCTCCCCGCCCTGAACGACGGGATTTTACGCGCAAATCCGATAAAACCATATATTTGCATTTTTACCCTTTAAGCTGCCATGCCTGGTGATTGATGAGCATAATTTTGCTCTGTTCAGAAAACCGCCAACGATTTCTGGCTATCTTTTTTATAGCATTTTAAAAAATTTCTTCCACCAGCCGGCAAGCTTGCCTGAAACAAAGCGGTTCATTATTTGGCAAAACACCGGTTGCCAGCTCTAGCACGCAATATGCCTTGCGACAATAGGAAAATTGCCATGGTTTTAAACAAGGCACCACTTTAAGCACCCGATAATCACGGTCAAGAAAAATCACGCATAGTGGAAAGCGCATGCCAACTGTATGAACGCTGTTGCAGGGCCGAATTAATAAGGCCTGGTTGCGAGGCCAGTTTTTCTTGCCAAGCAGGCCTTTGAAGCGTTGCCAAAACGTGCTTGCATGATACAGCTTCATTAAGACAGCCCTGAGTTAAGCAATTTCATGCCTATTGGGAAGGCAATCACAATAAAGGTACAGGGAAAAATGCACAATACCAGGGGTAAAAGCATTTTGACAGGTGCTTCCATGGCCAGTTTTTCAGCCCGCAAAAAACGCTCTGACCGTCGCTGGTCGGACTGCGCCCGCAATATGGGCCCTAACCCCATCCCTAATGCATCAGCCTGTGCCATGGCCGTTACCCACTGCCGCAACGCCTGCACCCCAGTCCGGTCTGCCATGGCCCGCAAGGCGTCAAGCCGCGGCATGCCGGCACGCATGTCATTAAGCGCATGTCCAAGCGCCTGACGCAAGGGGCCTTCCGGACTTAAGCGGGCCGTCTGGATAAGCGCCCCCTGCAGGTTAAGCCCCGATTCCACACACAAGGTGGTCATATCAAGCATGAAAGGAAAGGCCTTTAGTATCTGGCGTTGCTTTTGCTTGCCCTGCAACCGGACCCAGTGCCGGGGCAACCAGCCAAAAAAAGGGGCTGACACCACCGCGACACACAAAGCCAGGCCAAACGACCAGGACAATAACCCTGTACCGACAAACAACACTGGCAAAGCGCCTGCCACACCTGCCAGCCACTGCAAGGCACTCATATTCATGCACGTGAGTTTACGTTCCAGCCCTGCATGACGTAATTCTTTCTCGACCCGGAGCCGGTACTTCCAGGACAAAAATGGCTGCACAAACCGCCCAACTTGATCTATCCAGGGCCAAAACAGCCTTAACAGCCATGGCGATGAATGGCCTGCGGGCAATGATGCCCCCTGCATGCCAGGCCTAAGCAGCAAAAACACACACAGATAAAGACAAACCCCTGCAGCACCTATACTTAACCAGAATTTCAAGACCAGCTCCTAAATATCAATGGACACGATTTTTCGGATCATCCATGCCCCGGCCACTTCAAGCACCACAATAATGGCCAGCACAGCCCAACCCATCGGGGTTTCCCATAAAAACCGCATGGACGCCGGATCAATCAGGTTAAGCACCAGCATCAAGCCAACGGGCAAGCAGGACATCACCCAGGCCTGCATTTTTCCCTGAGAGGTGAGCGCCTTGATGCGCCCCTGAATCTGTATGCGTGACCGTAAAGTAAGGGAGATCCGGTCAAGCGCCTCGGACAGATTTCCTCCGCTTTGGGTAGCGATCTTCAATACGGACACCACCAGACTGGTCGCTTCCGAAGGCATGCGTTGAGCCAGGTTGTCCAACGCCTGTTCAAATGATAAACCCAGTCGCTGCTCCCGCTGCATCAGGCCAATTTCCTGGCTCAAAGGCGCCGGTGCCTCTTCAACCAACAGTTTGAGGGCATTTTGCACCCCCGTGCCGGCCTGCAGCGCCCCCGACAGGGACAGCAGCATATCTGGCAATTGCCGGTCAAAAAGATTAAGACGACGCTGTCTTAACAGCGACAGCACATGACGGGGTGCCAACAAAACCACCAAACCCGTTGCCAGTGCAACTGGCAGGCTATTAAACAGAAACCAGATCAACACCACCGTGAACGCCCCCATTAGCAACGCAACCGTCCACAGCTGCACCGGATCAAAAAACAGAAAAAAATCACTCATGTTTTTTTGAGTCAAATGCTTGAAATCATGTTCATATTTACGGAAAGCGGCCAGCAACCCGTGCAAGGCAAACCAAAACAGAATGGCGGCAGCGACACTTAACAATGCCAATACCAACCAGATCATGCTGTTATTCATATAAACGGCCCCCGCTTAATGACTGACAATATCGTTGAAAGAAGCGGCATGTGGCTGGGCGTCACTGCGCTGGCTGAACAAGGCAGGATCAAAGTCAAACCCTTCTTGTCGCATGCGCTCAAAGCAATTGGGAATAATCCCGGCGCCGGCAAAAACGCCCCCGCCCTTTCGTTCAAAAGCAAAGATCTCCTGGGTTTTGATCACGCCGTTTTCCATCCCGCCTACCTCAACAATTGAGGTCACTACCCGGCGCCCATTGGACAAACGAGTTTGCTGGATAATGAATTCGATGCTGGCAGCGATATGCTCACGCACCGCGAGCAGGGGCAAATCCATGCCCGCCATTAAAATCATGGTTTCAAGCCGCGCCAGGGCATCACGCGGGGTATTGGCATGCAAGGTGGTTAACGAACCCTCGTGCCCCGTATTCATGGCCCCCAACATATCAAAGGCTTCCGCTCCACGGCATTCGCCCACCACAATCCGGTCAGGCCGCATACGCAGGGCATTACGCACCAAATCCCGAATCATGACTTGCCCCCTACCCTCCAGGTTAGCCGGACGGGCTTCAAGCGCAACCAGGTGCTCATGGTTAAGCCGTAATTCCGCCGCATCTTCAATCGTGACAATTCTTTCTTGTGGCGGAATGCAATTGGACAGAATATTCAACAAAGTTGTTTTGCCAGAACCCGTACCGCCCGAGACAATAATGTTTTTTCGCAGGCGTACGCACGACTCAAGAAAACGACTCATGCAGGTATCCAGTGAACCCAGTTTTAACAAATCCTGCATGGCAGGACGCTGCAAGGGAAACTTCCTGATGGTAATACTTGCGCCCCTTAGCGCGATGGGAGGAATAATCGCATTAACTCGGGAACCATCGGCCAGACGGGCATCCACCATGGGTGAGCTTTCATCAATGCGCCGGCCTATGGGTGCCACAATCCGGTCGATAACCCCCACCACCGCCTGTTCAGAACTAAAGACGGCATCATGGCGCTGCAGACGACCATTTTTTTCGACATAAATCTCATCATGCCGGTTTACCATGATCTCGGTAATATTGGCATCTTGCAGCAAGGGCTCCAGGGGCCCAAGGCCTACGGCTTCGTCAAGCACTTCTTGCATAAGACGTTGTCTGTCGGTGTCGGCTGGAATATCCTCATCGGTCTTGATAATGTCATCAAGCAAACCGCCCGCTTCGCTCCTGAGCGCCTCGTCACTCATCATGGACACATCCCTGCGACGCAAATCCAGCGCCTCTAGCAAGGCCCCATGCAAACGCCGGCGGATATACAAGTGCTGCGTCAGATCTTGCCGAGGTTTTTCCGGGACATCTGCGATTGATTGAGCGGTCTGCGACCTTAAGGACAAATCCTGTTCAAGCAGCCCTTGATCCGAAGCATGTTTTACACCAGTCAGGGTTGCTGTTGAACTGGCAACCTCATCTTGCCCTTCTTGCCGGCCGGGTCTGTCTTGCTGGCTACAGATTTGTCTTATTTTCATCATGCAAGGGCCAATAATAATCTCATCGCCTTCCTGCAAAGGCCCGTGACGGCTTATTCGTTGGCCATTTAACATCGTACCGGTAATCGCACCCAGGTCTTCAATAAATACACCGGCATCCCTGGCTTCCAGACGGGCGTGCTTTTTGGCCACGCGCCAGCTGCGCAAGCGCAGTCCGCATCCGGCCAGGCGACCAATCTCAAACGGTAAAGGAAATTCATTAATCTCCTTTTTGCCATCTTCAAATTGCATTTCAATTCTAAGCATGATTCAATCCTTTTCAGTCAACCATGAATTACCGGGATTTCCTGAAGCGAATGCCGGTTACCGGTGCCTCAAGTACCGGATCCCATACAGAGACCTGCAGTTCATTACCCTGCCATTTCCTTTTTCCCGGTTTTTCCTGGACATTTGGTTTTTTAGCTGATGACACCGGTTCATCTTTCGGCGGTTCGCCTTGCACATGCACATTAAGCACCGGCCCCGCCTCAAAGGTACTGTCCAGGATGAGTTTTGAACGCTTGACCCGTTTTTGCAGATCCTTGTTATCGGCAGACACCACCACAGGCCGAACAAAAATGGCCAGTTCCGACTCATTGTTCTGGAACTTACGGGACTTGAACAAGGCACCTAAAATGGGGGTATCGCCAAAACCGGGCACTTTGTCACTGTTTTGAACCTGGTCACGCGAGATAAACCCCGCCAGCACCAGCGTTTCTCCCGACTGGACATTAAACTCAGTGGACGTGCGACGGGTTTTGAGTGCTGGCCCACCAGCCAGGTTCATGGACGCATCCACCGAACTGACTTCGACATGTATTTTTGAACGCACCGTACCATTTTTTTCTATCCGGGGTGTGATATACAAACTCACGCCATAGGGTTTGAAAATGGTTTGGGTATTGCCATTGTTGTCGGTTACCGAATAGGGAACCTCACCGCCCGCCAGGAACTCTGCCGTGGCACCGCTACGTGCCATGAGTTGCGGCTGCGCCAGAATAACCGCTTCGCCCTGGCTTGCCATGGCCTGAATGGTGGATGACAACACGGCGCTGACACCGAAATATCCAGCCGGGTTATTCATGGGAAACGGCACATTCATGACTTGCTCTCCCACCCTGTCGAACAATTTGGCAGAGGCCGCATCCCAGGTTATCCCGGCATTTAACCCACCTGCCGAAGCAGGATTCCAGCGCACGCCAATATCTTGCAAGTAATTGCGTGGCAATTCCAGTATTTGCACATCCAGCAGCACCATCTGGTCCCATCCCACCTGGCTGCTCATATCAATAATTTGCGGATAGTGTTTGGCCAGAATGCCTACCCGCTCACGATCGGCATCGGTCAGGCTGTCTCCTTCCACAATGACCTTGTCACCAACAATGCTGGCCCGCACCTTGGGAATCCGTGCCAGAATACGCCGGATATCCTGCAATAGCTTCTGTTCTTCAGCCGCCTGCACCACCACCTGGAAAATCTTTCGGTCTCCGTGCACATCCCAGATTTGTAGCGTGGTTTGCCCCTGGTCCTTGGCAAACAAAATCACTTCCCGGTCATCATCGCTAACGGCATTCACCACTTTACTGTCACCCACCGCGATACGGGCAATATCGGGAATCGGCAACACCCGTATATCGCCAATATTCAATTTAAAATGAACCGGATCACCCGCCGCCAAAACCGGCCAGGAAGCGAATATCCCAAACAACCCGACGCTTATCATCAATATGATCGCATTTGTTTTTCTTGCCAACATCAACTTCACTCCTTATTTATCCTGTTTACTGCTCAACCATTAAATCCGTCTGCGCTTCCGTTACCGTTTGTATTGATTTGGGCAAAGAATTTATCCAGGCGCTGACAATATCTTCCTGAACCGGCAACTCAAATACGCCACGCTCATCGCGCTTTCCCGCTGTTTCAGGGTTGGGTGCCAACGCCAGGCCGGGCAATTTCCTAAGTGAATCATCACCATAAATAACGGCCGGTTTTTTCCTGACGGGCGGCGGTGGTGTCGCAATACCCAAAATACTGGCCAGATCTCCCCGGACTGCTTTTTGGGTTGCCTTATCGTCTTCGGGATTCCTTAACAGGGCCGTAATCATGCCTGCCTGGCGAGCCGCCACCAACTTGGCTGCCTCTTCAGGCGCTGTATCCAACGTAACGGTTGAATAACTTTGGTCCAGGCCATTTTCTTCCAGTCCTTCGGCATAACCGTTTTTGCTTTGCCGGCCGGTTGCCATCACCAGAACCCCTTGCAACAGGGGGGCCGTAATTTTCCGCCTGCGGTACTCGAATGACACGTATAGATCAATCAGGTCACCAGGCACCAACATGCCCGATACCGAATTAATGGCGTCTACCGGAATAGTGACGGCCCGTCTTCCGGGATTGATTTTGGTGGAAAACGGTGCATTTTTGGCCTTGGCCACATTAGCCCACAGGACCGGATCCCCTACTTTAAGGGCCGTGGTAATCACCTGCCCCTCTATCTGAATAAACGCTTCTGGTGCCAGGCTGCCACTAACCACCCACGACTCGGGTATGTCCCGCACCGCCACATGGACCGCTTCAATCCGGGTGCCTTCGGGAAGATCATAAGCCGCCACCACCCTTTGAACCGTTTTAACCCGGGCCTGTTGTTCTATTTGCTTGATAGTGTCCTGAATATATTCCCGTGCAGCCCATGCCGCAAACAGGCCCGCCAATATAGCCACCACTGCCATCACGACCGTTTTATCCAGCCACTTACGCTTTTTCATTGTCCTGCCTGCTTAATTTTTTTCATTAGGTAAACGCCTGCCCCTGCCTCTGTTTCATGTACAAAGAGGTAAAGTGATTCATTGCCTTTATGCCAAAAACCCCTGCCCGGAAAAACCTCATTGCCGGGTATCCATTGCCGGGCCAACAGGCGGGCATTGATGTCATCTTGTGTTTGCCGGACACTTTGCCTTAGCAAGTAAAGCTGTTGCAACACCGTTTCCCCACCCGGCAATTCAATATCCATCAATAATTGCGCATCTGCCGGTATCCACGACAAAAATCTTGCCGCCATCTGTTCATTCAATGAAGACTGGCTTAAAGCCGCCGATTGATTATTTTCAATAACGCTTAATTCACCCCTGAAACTGGTTTCAGAGGTGGCAACAAGATGCAACATGGCATGCGCATTGTTTAAGCCTGCATGCAAAAAAACATGCCCGTCCAGCACATCGGCGTAATTAAAAACCGTCTGTCCATCTTGAACCCGCTGCATAAAACGGTCCAATGGCTGTTCTCGGATAAAAGCAATGCTAAGTGCCGGTTGGCCAAACAGCTTCATTTCCTGTGCAAGGTCAAACTGCGGCACATTTAAGGAGCGCAAAATACGGCTGGAAACCTGCTGCAAGCCTTCTTTGGCACAAACCGGTATGGCTACTGTCATGGCAGCTACTAATACCAGTATCTGTTGTATTTGCCTGACCATTTATTACTCCAGATGATGGGCTGGCAAGCTGCCTTGCCATGGTTGCAGCCAGTCAAATACGGGCTGTGGCCGATTCCACGGGGCATCTACACTTTCCGAGTAGGACTGGATTTTCTGGCCGCTTTCATAGGACAGGCTTGCCGCGTTTTGCCAGCCTTCACGACTAAATGACGTACGCGTATGCGCGGCCTGGTCACTGGCGGCATGGCCGGCACCGGTCAGGATGCTGGTATGACGCCTGATGGAAAGCGAAAAATGATCAAAAAAATCCAGCCCCAAATTAAGCGCGGCCTTTGAATTGGCTTGCTGGCGTGCCGCGGCAAACACGGGTGTCACGCTTAACGACAGCCGAACCATGCCCGGGTCTTCAATTTGCCAGCCTTTGCGCAGCAAAGCGGCCTGCTTATGGTTTGTGCCTGGCTGCATAGTGGCATCCAGCTTTTCGTTACGGTCTACAGTCACGTCAATGGCATCAGAATTCAGTAATAAATTCCCCCGCCGGTCACGCCAATTCTTTTCTGGGCCCAGCAAAAAACGGGTTTCCAGTTCCGCCTTGTTAATATCGGGAATTTCACGTCCCAGCTGAAAAGCACCATAATGGCTGGCATGCGAGGCCTGCAAACCCATGTCCAGCAAACGGCCCAACCAACCAATGGCTACAAAGAACAATATCAACACCAGCATAAGTACCAAACCTTCGGCCAATGCCTGGCCACGTTGCCCTTTCCGTTTCATTCAAACTCCTTTTTCCCTGCTTCAACCAAGCGTGCCTGCCAGAACGGATGCCAGAAGTTGGCTTTTTCAATACGTTTGTCTGCCCGTACTTGTGGCCGTTCAAAAAAAGTTTGGGCGCCGCTGTGAACGGTAAAATCATGTCCCCAGGCATTTTTGCGAGTTAAAGAAAGCGTAAATTCCACCGAAGACTGCTTGCGGGCATTGGCAATATCCACATAATTGGCCAGGCCGCCTCCTTGCCAGCGCTGACGTGCTGCCACGGCACGGGAATTGGCCAGAGGATTGTGATTTCCACCAAAAATATTCCATTGGGTGGCTTTTTTTACCCAGCGCCAGAAATCAATCCCGGAGAAATTATCAGGCGGCGATTCCGTATAGGGCAAATCCATGGCCATGCTGTTTGCATTGCCGGGCACCCAGCCCCAGCCCATGGGATACTCCCTGAAATAACAGCCAATCCAGCTATTGGAGCGCAAGGCATGGTACGACTGTGTGTCAATCGATTGCCAGTTACCTTTCTCATCCAGGTCGGTTTGCCCCTTTCGCCTTAGTTCATGTCGCTTCCAGGGGCATTGTTTATTAACCATCCAAAGGTTTTTGCGCACATGATTGCGCTCATCAAGAAAACGGTACACACCGGCTACCTGCCCAATGAATGAACGGTAATTGCCAGTAGGCTTATAAACTGCAGAAAACCCTTGCAAATTGTCATGGTGAATGTCCCAGGACAACGCCTTGCGAATTTGCGGTTCGGGATAGTTGGCCAGTATCACCTTTTCAATAGCCCGGTTACGCGCGGACTCCAGCGTTTTATCAATCGCCAGGCTGGCTGCCTGCAAGACTTTGTGTACGGCCTTATCGTGCGCCTCAAAAGCCTGAAACAATTCATTGCCCGGATTGGCAATAGTGGTAAGGGCCAGGGCCTTGCGGGCCGATTGATACCCCTGCATATGCCCACTGCCAAACATCATGCCAATTAAATAGGCCGGCGGGTTTCCAACACTAACCTGCTGCCCTTGCGTGGCACTGAATTTTGCCCAGGAACCCAGGCTGACCAAATGCGCCATGGCCATTTGATGACCGGTTTGGGCAATATTGATATAAGCCTGCATGTTTAAGGCACGGGCCTGAATAAGTGCACCTGAATACGCCGCGGCATCAACCGTATTAAGCTGGCGTGCCTTTACACCCACCAGCCGACTGGTACTGAACAGGGCATTCATGGCAAGGCCAATCACCCCTAATAGCAGTATCCCCAGCACAAGCGCCTGGCCTTGCTGCCTTCGTAATTGCCTTGCTGCATGACTGGGGAATATTGCCATTATTGCCCGCCCGAACCTGCGTTGCCGGTAAAGCTTTTGAGGGACTTGGCGGTGGTTTGTGCTGAAGCGGCTTGCGCGGCATTTTGTGCCGAAGCGGAATATTCGGTACCATCTTCACCAGCCAGCTCACTGGCCATGGCCGCGGTTTGCGAGCGTATGACCTGGCCAAACAATTGGTACACAGCAATGGCCGAAATAGCGACCAGGGCAACGATAATAATATACTCGGTCATGCCTTGTCCGCGCTGCCTGAAACGGGCTTTTTTCATGGGGGTTCTCCTTATAAATAGCAACAGGCATAGTTTGCTACCACCCACACGAATCAACAATTCGCAAAACCCGAAATAGCTAAAAGCATCATGGACAAACAGGCCCATTTTGCAAATGGCCGCTCAGCCCCTATAATTTGCTTTAAGCATTTAAACCGTTACCCCACCAACCATGACAAACCCACTCACAACACGCAAAGCCCCCAAAGAAACCAATGTCAAAACGGCCTTGCGGGTTATTGAAATTATTGAAATTTATGCCAAGGAATGCCGGCCCCTGGCCCTGTCAGAATTGGCCAAGCTGTTAAACGCCCCCATGTCCAGCTGTCTGGCACTTATCAGGACCCTGGTAAGCCTGGGTTATCTTTACGAAACCAGCCGCCGTGCGGGTTATTACCCTACCGGACGCCTGCTGGCCATGGCCCAGAAAATATCCGCCGCCGACCCGGTGCTGGAACGCATCTACCCCAGCCTTGAAGAATTGCGCAACATTACCAATGAAACCGTGGTTATTGGTAAGCTAAACAGCAATCACAAAGTGCTTTACCTGGAAGTGCTTCCTTCCCTTAATCCGATTCATTACGTGGCCATCGCCGGAGAGCAAAAAGAAATTAATGCCAACTCTTTAGGCAAAGCCCTGTTTTCCACCCTGAACGACAATGACAAAGAGGACGTATTAGCCAGCATCCCGTTTCATGCCTTCAATAAAAAAACCCTTTCAGGCAAAGCCGCCTTTATACAGGATATAAAAGCCTCACTTGAACGGGGATGGTTTGCCAACTTTGGCGAATCCATGCCCGATGTGGGCGCGCTGGCCTGGCCGGTCGCGCTTTCTGGCAGCCACTATGCCATTTCCATTGCCGGCCCGCTGTACCGGATTCAGGCAAATTTAGAAGACTTTGCCCAGAAACTGCGCGTCATTAGTACTTTTATTGAAAATTCCGCCTGAACAACCCTGTGCTTTATCTGCAACACCAAAAAAAAGCCCAGATACATGCTATCCGGGCCCCATGCAAAACAGGAATTATTATGAACTACCGCCACCTAACGCAAAGCGTTCAGGTGGTGGTTTCCAGCTTCATGGTTATGTGCGTGAAATGACTGTATCACTTCCCGGCTTACATGTAACTCCACTGGCGTTTGCGACTTGGGTTTCCCTTTGCCGCCCGTGGACAGTTCCTGCCCCGGTTG
>JAVESC010000051.1:0-20448 GCA_034006805.1 Advenella sp. | reverse complement strand
CATTTTTAATTAATGCCCTTGCAATAGCCAGGCGTTGCCGCTGCCCACCTGAAAGCCAGGCACCATTTTCACCGATATTTGTTTGTAAACCGTTAGGTAGCGACTCGACAAACTCCGTCAGATTGGCCGCCTTGATTGCCTTATTTATTTGTGATTCAGTGGCATCACGGTGTGAGCCGTAAGCCACATTCTTTGCAATGGAACCATCAAAGAGCACCACATTCTGGCTGACCAGCGATAAATTGGCCCGTAGGCTTCTTAAGGTGATCTCATTGAGATCATAACCATTGATCGTGATGCGGCCAGAGCCGGGCTCGACAAAACGGGGAAGCATGTTTGCCAGGGTGGTTTTCCCGCTTCCAGAACGACCTACAAAAGCAATGGTTTCACCCGATTTGACCTTTAAGGAAATATTGGACAAGGTGTCGCGAGTTGCTTCAGGAAAACGAAAACACACATCCTTGAATTCAATCACGGCATCATTATTGATTTTCAGCTCATGTTTGCCCTGATCCTTTTCTTTGTCACCATCAATCAGCGAAAAAACACTTTCAGCGGCAATGAGCATTTTTTGCGCTTTGGAGGCCACATTGGTCAATCGTTTGATGGGATCAAAAATTTGTGCCAAAGCAGTGATAAAGGCAACAAAGGCGCCCACGGTCAAGGTGCCGGCATTACCCTGATATAAAGCGGTTGCAATCACTGCAGCCACCGCAAACGAAATGCATAGCTGGGTTAATGGTGTCATGGCAGCATCGGCCGATGCCTTTCTCATGGCAAACTTCCTTAAGGCAGCATTAACCACTGAAAAACGGGACTGCTCGTATTCATAACCATCAAATAGCTTAACAACCCGCTGGCCTTCAATACCCTCTTTCACCACGTGTGTGAGTTGGGCATTCATATTAATGGTTTGACGGTTAATACGGCGCAGGCGCTTGGTAAAATAGCGGGCAACCATAATAGACAAAGGAAGCATCAGGAAAATGATTAAGCTCAGTTGCCAGGACAAATACAGCAACATGGCCAACAGGGCAAGAACCACAAAGGTTTCCCGCACAATAATGGTAAAAACCTCTGTTGCGTAATCTGTTACATCACCGGCATCAATTGTAAAACGGTTCATCAACCGGCCAGTATTGCCCTTTTGAAACTCGGTATCGGGCATAGTCAGCAACCGCTCATACATATTGGCGCGCATTCCAAGCAACACATTATTGGCAATCCAGGCCAGCAGGTAACTGCTAAGGAAATTGCAAATTCCACGAACCAGAAAAAGACTGACAATGGCAACTGGCATTAACCAGATAAAATACGATTTTGCACCTGTAAACCCCTCATCGAGCAAAGGTTTCATAATATATGCCATAGCTGGTTGTGTTGCCGCCCCGAAAGCCACGAAAATCATGGCAACAGCGAGTGCTTTCCAATACACCCCCACCAGCTTATAAATTTTGCTCCATAGCTCCGGATTTACCGCATGGGTACCTTCCCGATGCTTTTGCTCGAATAAACTCAACGAATACTCTCTTGTTAACCTGTCAAGTTTGGGATTTTAACGGTTTCATCATAAACATGCAGAAAAGTTTATGTTTTACGACAATCAGGATAAAATTCGTCAAATGAAAAATATATCTAGAATTTACCTGCGACTGCCAAACTGGATAGGCGATGTCTGCATGAGCCTGCCAAGCCTGTACGCTGTCATGAATACGGGCTGTGAAGTCATTGTATGCGCAAAACCCTGGGCTGAAAGCCTGCTCAAGGGTATTGTTGGCATCCAGATCCTGAGCCTGAGTGGACAATGGCACCAAGACAGAAAAACCATCAAGTTGCACAAAAAAAACAATCCGGTAAAAGGTAAATCGGTGGGGCTTTTATTGCCCGACTCACTTACCAGTGCCTTAACATTCAAACTCGCTGGCCTGTCTTCGGCCGGTTATAAAGACGATGGCCGCTCGCTTCTGTTGAAGTGGCCCTTTGATAAACCGCCCAAAAGCCTGCACGCGGTTGAATCATGGTATTACCTGACCCATCAGGCCTTGCATAAATGGCATTTCAAGTCTGCCCCCGCCCCCGAAACCACACTTGTTTTGCCGCTGAATGCCAGTGATACGCAAAAAGCCGATAGCCTGCTCAAAGAACATCGGCTGAATGCCGGCAAGTTCATCTTGATTGCCCCCACCGCAACGGGTAAACACAAAGGCAAAGACAAGGTTTGGCCCAGGTTTAAAGAATATACCCGCCATATGCAGGCACAGGGATATACGATTGTGATGTGTCCGCCCCCCAATGAACGTGAAGCCGCCTTCAGGAACGCCCCTGATGCACTATGCCTGCCTGCCGTTGGCCTGGGTGTGTTTGTTGCCTTAATCAGCAAAGCCACCATGGTTGTCTGCAATGACTCGGGTGTTTCACACCTGGCCTCATTAACCAGAACCCCCCAGATCACCCTGATTGGTGTTACCGACCCAAAGCGTACCGGCCCCTGGTCTCAAACTGCCCATATATGCGGCAGCATGGATAATTGGCCAGGACTGGATACGGTCATCAAATTAAGCGCTTCCATCATCAACCCGTCTTGACGTAAACATGAAAAGCTATCTCATTTCATTAATTATTCCACTAAATTTATGTATTTTCCTGGTTATTTCGGGTGCAGTACTGGTTTTATTAAAACGCAGAAAAACAGGCATATCCCTGTGTTTTAGCGGATTACTTTGGCTTTTACTCTGGTCCCTGCCCATTACCTCATTGATTTTTGGAGGATTGCTTGAAAATCGTTACCCGCACCGACACCTGGACGCGATTCCCGCTGCGCAGGCAATTGTTGTCCTGGGTGGGAACACGGCTAATAACCGGGAAAACTGGTTTGAGGAACTTAGTGACAATCCCTCCACCCATTCCCGGGTTGATACGGCCAGCGAACTGTACCATGCCCAAAAGGCACCTAAAATTATTGTATCTGGCGGAGCGCTTGCCGGAGAGGTTAGCGAGGCCAAAGGCATGGCGGCAAAGCTGGTAGCAAAAGGCGTACCCAAATCTGCCATTATGCTTGAAAACAACAGTACAACCACTTATGAAAATGCAGAATTTACGGCCAATGAATTAATTCACAATGAGATCAAATCAATTATTCTGGTCACTTCCGCCCTTCATACCCCCAGATCCATGGCGGTCTTTGACAAACTGAACCTGACCGTGACCCCTGCTCCGAATCCACCCCAAATCACCATCCCCAATGACCCCGATTTCATTGTGTTTCTACCCAATGCCAGGGCACTTCATGCCAGTCGATCTATTATCAAGGAATACCTGGGGCTTGCGGTTTACTGGCTGCGTGGCTGGGTGTAACTGCCCTGCCCCCTCGCATGCGGGCTTACTAACCGTTAACCCCTTACCGGTTTTGTCTTAATCATTCATAGATCACTTCAAACTCACCGTATTGTTTTGTGGTTTCAATTTTGTCAAACAGCGTATCTGCCATTCGTACCCGCCATTCTTCGCCCAGAACCACTTCACAGCGAAAGCCTTTGGCTGATTGCAAATTTAACTGGACCCGTACGCCCGGCACACCATTTTCAGGCTCGGCCCGATAAGGATTAAGCAAGTCCTTGAGTGACTTCACACTGACCTCTTTATTAAGGCTGATTTGCAGGCTTCTGGCTTTTTCCTCACGGGCCAGTTGCAGGTCATACAGGTTTTCAACCGATATACGCAATACACCTGTGAATTTATTGGTCTTGACCTTGACCTGTGCAATCAATAACTGGTCAGTTTTGAGACGATGCCGATGCTCCTCATAAACAGAAGACGGACACAACACTTCAATCTGCGCTGTTCCGTCATCAATCAGGAGAAAATAAAGACGGTTTTCACCTGATTTGCTTTCCTGCTTAAGGGTAAAGCTTCGAATGCCAATAAGCACACCGGCTATCCACTGCAAATCACGCGACTCTTGCAATTTGGCCAAAGTACCCGGAATAAAGCGGCGCACTTCATCACGCCATACCTCAAACAAATGATGGCTGAAGAAAAACCCCAGGGCATTTTTTTCTTCAATTAGCTGGGCATGCAGGGACCATGGCTTGACCTTGCCCATTTCATGCTGGACAATTGTGCTGGAATCATCACCAAACAATGACACCTGGTTAGCGCTTTTTTCGGCTTGGTCTGCCGCATCAATCGCATGGGACAACGCGCCTAACAACGCCGAACGGTTAGCGTCGATGGTATCAAATGCCCCGGCACGAATCAGCGCCTCCATGGTGCGCCGGTTGACACTATGCCGGTCTACCCGCTTACAAAAATCATATAAATCCACGAAGGGTCCGCCTTCTTCACGGGCACGCAAAATTTCTTCAACCGCCCCCTGCCCCGTACCCTTGACAGCACCCAGACCATAACGAATGGTTCTGGGCGGCTCTCCCCTTGCTGCGTATTCGTCAATCACAGGCTCAAAGCGGAAAACAGACTGGTTGACATCAGGCGGCAAAACAGTCAGCCCATTATCAACCGCATCACGCCAGAAAATCTGTACTTTGTCGGTATCATCCATGTCCGATGATATGGTGGCTGAAATAAACTCAGCCGGATGATAAGCCTTTAACCAGGCTGTCTGGTAGGCAATTAGCGCATAGGCGGCCGAGTGACTTTTATTGAACCCATAGCCGGCAAATTTTTCCATCAGGTCAAACAGCGTAACCGCCAGCTCACCCTCATAGCCCTTTTCAATGGCCCCTTTTTCAAACAACTCCCGGTGTTTGGCCATTTCTTCGGGCTTTTTCTTACCCATCGCCCGACGCAGCAAATCGGCGCCCCCCAGACTGTAACCACCAATAATCTGGGAGATCAACATCACCTGTTCCTGATAGACGATCACGCCATAGGTGCTGTTTAGGGTGGACTCAAGATCGGGGTGGAAATAATCCACCGTTGCCCGTCCGTGCTTACGATTCACGAAGTCATCCACCATGCCCGACTCTAGTGGCCCAGGCCGATACAGGGCCAGCATCGCAATAATGTCTTCAAACGTACTGGGCAGCAGCTTCTTCAACAGTTCTTTCATACCCCGGGATTCCAGCTGGAACACCGCGGTGGTGTTTCCTTCACAAAGAATCCGGTAAGCCTCGGGGTCATCCAGCGGCAATGCCATCACATCAAAGTCGCGCTGACTCTCGTTGAAGCGGCGCACATAACGTACCGCCCAGTCCAGAATCGTCAGGTTGCGCAGACCCAGAAAGTCAAATTTGACCAGACCGACATCTTCAACGTCTCCTTTGTCGTACTGCGACACCACGCTGGCATCATGACCGGGCTGGCAATAAAGCGGGCAAAAATCCGTTAATTTACCTGGTGCAATCAGCACCCCACCGGCGTGCATGCCAATGTTTCGTGTTAAGCCCTCAAGGGGTCTGGCCAGGTCAACCAGCGCTTTTACTTCTTCATCAGTTTCATAACGGCGCCTGAATTCCGGCTCTTCGGCCAGTGTTTTTTCAAGAGACCACGGGTTAGCCGGGTTGAACGGAATGAGTTTAGACAAACCATCACACAGGGAATAAGGTAATTCAAGTACCCGCCCCACATCACGCACGACCGCCTTGGCGCCCAGCGTACCAAACGTGGCAATCTGGCTGACGGCCTCGCGGCCATATTTATCTTTTACGTATTCAATGACTTTTTCGCGGTTATCCTGGCAGAAGTCAATATCGAAGTCGGGCATGGAAACCCGTTCGGGGTTAAGGAACCGTTCGAACAGCAAGTCATAGCGAATAGGATCAAGGTCGGTAATCCCCAACGAATAGGCCACCAGGGAACCCGCCCCCGAACCACGGCCAGGACCGACCGGAACGCCATTGCTTTTACCCCAGTTGATAAAGTCCTGAACAATCAGGAAGTAACCCGGAAACCCCATCTGGATAATCGTTTTGCATTCCCATTGAAGTCTATCAAGATAAGCGGGATACTGCTTTTCCCTTTCTGTTTCATCAGGATATAACAGTGCCATCCGCTGGGCCAGCCCTTCTTCAGCCAGCTGAACCAGATAATCATCAAGGGTAATGCCGTCAGGCGTAGGAAATATGGGCAATTGCGGCTGGCCCAGCACCAGGGTCAGGTTACAACGCCTGGCAATTTCAACGGCATTTTCCAGGGCAGTGGGAATATCCTGGAACTTACGCGCCATTTCTTCTGAACTGGGCATGTACTGCTCTTCGGTAAAACGCCTGACCCGTTTCTGATTGCCCAGCAACTCTCCGTCAGAAATACAAACCCGGGCCTCATGAACCCGGTAATCTTCTTTTTTCAGGAACTGGATGGGATGCGTGGCCACTACCGGTAAATTGAACTCTGCGGCCAGCTTGACGGCATCTTGCACATAAGCTTCATCGGCCTCGAAGCCGGCTCGCTGCAACTCAATGTAAAAGGCGTCAGGAAACAGCCCAGACCATTCTTTGGCCAAAGAGCTGGCCAACTCCTGATTGCCAACCTCAAGCGCCTGGCCAATATCGCCCTGGCGCCCGCCAGATAGCAGGATCAATCCTTCACCCATTTCTTTGAGCCATTCTTTCCTGACTTCTGCCCTGCCCTTGTATTGGTTGTTAATCCAGGCCTGGGATAGCAGCTCACATAAATTATTGTAACCCTGGTGGTTTTTAACCAGCAACAAACAGCGGAACGGTTTTTCACGATCCTGATCATTGCTTAACCACACATCACTGCCGGCAATCGGCTTGATACCCTTGCCACGTGCACTTTTATAAAGTTTGACGAAACCAAAAAGATTGCCTAAATCGGTCACCGCCAGTGCCGGCTGGCCGAACTTGGCCGCCTGGCCAATCAGGTCATCAAGGCGGGCAATGCCATCAACCACCGAGAACTCGGAGTGGGCACGCAAATGGACAAATAATGGGGAAGTATTTTCTGAAGTCATGGACAGAATTGTATCAACGAATAATGGTTTCCCACGCCTTTTGCAAGCGCTTGACCGATACAGGCATGGGGGTTCTGAGTTCCTGCGCAAAAAGGGCGACGCGCAGCTCTTGCAACAGCCACTGAAAGTCGTCAAGGCGCTCATCTGGGGCGCCTTTGAGCGAACTTCGCATTCGCTGGTAATTAACCAACAAAGGTGCCATGTCCGCCATCATTCTGGCATCCCGCGCAGGATCACTGCGCAATTTGTCTATTCTTGCCGAACTGGCTTTAAGATAGCGGGGGAAATGCACCAATTGTGCATAGGGATTTTTTTTCAGGAAACCCTTGCTCATCAGAAGGCCCAGATTAGCCACCATATCTTCATAAGCTTGCTTGTGCGATTTGATGGACGGAAGCTTTTTTTGCACCACGGCCCACTCCGCCAGAATCGTGCCAGAAAGACGGGCAATTTCCTGGATTAACAGGCCCAGACGCCCTTTGGCATCCTGTTTTCTTTGCTCAAATGCATCCGCATCTTCAGGTAAAGGGCTGCCCAGACAAGCCTGCATCAGGGCACAATCCACAATCTGGTCACGCAAGTCTTCCTGTGAACCCAGGGGCATGTAAATCATGCTCATGCGCGTCAAGTCGGTAATATTCTTGCTGAGGAATTTAAGTTGGTCTTTCAGGGCAATACGAAAAAGCCGCAATAACCCGGCCTGATGCTTCTGACGGGCCGTTTCAAGGTCATCAAACACGTCCAGGTCACAAGACTGCCCATTATCCACCAAAGCCGGATAACCAATGAATGACTGGTTTTTCTTTTTGATTTCCAGCAATTCGGGCAATTGGCCAAAATTCCATTCGGTAATGTTTTCACTGGCCAGCACCTGGGCAACATCGCGGTCTTTGCTGGCCAGGCGCTGGAAAGTTTCCTGCGCCTGCATGCCATGTTCAGCCTTAAGCTGGTTCAGGTTACGGCCAGCCGACAGCATTCGCCCGTGTTCATCAATTACCTTGAAGTTCATGAACAAATGCACGGGCAATGTTTCAATCTTGAAATCTTCTTCTTTTACCCGAACCTTGCACTCGGCCCAGATATCTTCCGCAATGGCACTTGTAAGGGCCATGCCCGGGTTGGCCAGCCGTTCAAACCAGCGTTGGTGAAAACCGGTGGCATAATCGGGCAGCGGAACGCAGTGACGGCGCAGCTTTTGTGGCAATGACTTAAGTAACAAATGCACCTTTTCTTTAAGCATGCCCGGCACCAGCCACTGGCAACGTGTGCTGTCGATCTGGTTAAGGGCATACACGGGAATCGTCATGGTCACCCCGTCACGCGGTGAACCCGGTTCAAAATGATAATCAAGGGACAGGTCAATGCCATCCCATACGCATTTTTTGGGAAAGACATCGGTGGTCACGCCGGTTGCTTCATGGCGCATCAAATCATCCCGGTTCAAAACCAACGCCTGTTGCTTAGCCACCGACAAGTCTTTATACCAGCTTTCAAGTGTGGCGGTCTGGTATATATGTTCGGGAATAAGCTTGTTATAAAAAGCAAAAATCAGCCCGTCATCAACCAAAATATCGGGCCTGCGCGACTTATGCTCAAGTTTTTCAATTTCCCGTATCAAGCGGTTGTTACGCACAACAAACGGTAATTTTGACTCAATCCCGCCAGCCACCAGCGCATCACGAATAAAGATTTCCCGTGACTCGGCCGGCGCTATCCGACCATAATGCACCTTGCGTCCATGATAAATTTGTAAGCCGTACAAACTGGCCCTTTCATTGGCCTGTACTTGTCCCAGCTTTGCGTTCCATGCAGGATCAGACCATTGCTTTTTCAATAAATGACTGCCAATGGATTCTATCCAGCGCGGATCAATTTGAGCAATGCATCGCGCAAACAGCCGCGACGTTTCAACCAGCTCTGCCGCCACGACCCACTTGCCCGCTTTTTTAACCAGCGCCGAACCCGGATGGATAAAAAAACGAATTTCGCGCGCGCCCTGGTAATGCGGGGATTCATCGCTTTTGCAACCCAGATTGCCCAGCAAACCGGTTAGCAATGCCTTGTGAATCTGCTCAAACGTGGCATCGCTCTGGTTAAGCCGCCACCCCTGCTCCCGAACCAGGCTGTGCAACTGGGTATGCACATCATGCCATTCACGCAAGCGCAAAGGTGACAGAAAAGAAGTCCTGAGCTTTTCAACCAGTTTTCTTTGGGACACTTTGTGCGCAACCGCATCGTTATACCAGTTCCAAAGCTTCAGGTAAGACATGAATTCAGATTTATCATCCTTGAATTTGGCATGCGCCTGGTCACTGGCTTCTTTGGCGTTAAAAGGACGCTCCCTGGGATCTTGAATGGATAGCGCCGAAGCAATCACCAGTATTTCACCCAGACACTGGTGCTCCCGGGCGGCCAGAATCATGCGGGCAAGCCGCGGATCAACCGGCAACTTGGCCAGGCTATGGCCGACAGGTGTCAGTTTGTTGGCGTCATCAATCGCCCCCAGTTCTTGCAAAAGGTGATAACCATCGGCAATGGCTTTGCCACTTGGTTTATCGACAAAGGGGAACTGCTCAATTTCTTTAAGGCGCAATGCTTTCATGCGCAAAATAACCGAAGCCAGAGAGGAACGCAGGATTTCCGGATCAGTAAAGGGCGTTCGCAGCTTGAAATCATCTTCATCATAAAGACGGATACAAACACCCGGTCCAAGACGCCCACATCGTCCTGCCCGCTGGTTGGCCGACGCCTGGCTGACCGGCTCGATTTGCAACTGTTCAACCTTGTTACGCCATGAATAGCGCTTGACCCTGGCCAGGCCAGTATCAATCACAAAACGGATACCCGGCACCGTTAGCGAGGTTTCAGCCACATTGGTGGCCAGAATGACCCGGCGCTGGTTGGTGGAAGGATGAAAAATACGTTCCTGGTCTGCCTGCGACATGCGGGCAAACAAAGGCAGCACCATCGTTCCGGCTGGATGATGCTTGCGCAGGGACTCGGCCGCTTCGCGGATTTCCCTTTCTCCGGGCAGGAAAACCAATATATCACCGGGCCCATGCTGTGCACACTCATCAACGGCATCAACAATGCCATCAATCAGGTCTTTTTCTTCATCCCGGCCCAGGCGACTGGATTCTGCTTGAGTGCTGGCACTTTGCTCATCCTCAAAAAACCGGATGGGACGGTATCGCACTTCGACCGGATACAAACGGCCCGAGACTTCGATGACCGGTGCCTTTTGCCCGTTTTTACCGGCAAAATGCGTGGCAAAACGATCAGCATCAATGGTGGCCGAGGTAATGATTAATTTCAGGTCTTTGCGCCGGGGCAACAACTGCTTTAAAAACCCAAGCAAAAAGTCAATATTCAGGCTGCGCTCATGGGCTTCGTCGATAATGATCGTATCGTATCGCCTGAGCAAGGGATCGCGCTGTGATTCAGCCAGTAAAATACCATCGGTCATTAACTTGATGGCAGCACCAGGACCGGTTTTGTCGCTAAAGCGAATCTGGTACCCTACCCACTCACCGATGGGTGTATTCAGTTCTTGGGCAATACGCTTGGCCACTGACGTGGCGGCCAGCCTGCGCGGCTGGGTATGGCCAATCATGCCTTTCAGGCCCCGCCCCAATTCAAGACAGATTTTTGGCAACTGGGTTGTTTTGCCCGAACCGGTCTCACCGCATACAATAATTACCTGATGAGCTTGAAGCGCCTTGGCAATTTCCACCCTTTTCGCACTGACAGGAAGCGCTTCAGGGTAAGTAATTGAAGGCGGCAATCGCACAGGCGCCTGTGCGTCTGGCGTTTGTTTTGTGCCACTATGATTCGAAACAACATTTTTATGCATAAATAATCTATCTTTAAGTCTGTCCGACATTATAATTTTGCCTTGACTTTTTATTATCAAAACTGGGCCTTATTTCATTTTTAGTCACACAGGATTGTAACTGAACACCATGAGCACAAACGAACCCGCCACCTATTCCGCCCTAGACGCCCCTGAATTTGCCCCCGCACAGTTCGTCCGATGGTTTCGGGAAGTCGCGCCATATGTACACACCTTGCGCGGAAAAACATTTGTGGTGGGCTTTGGTGGCGACTTGGTACAGGCAGGGGCGCTGAATGCCTTAATTCAGGATTTATCTCTACTAACTGCCCTGGGTGTTCATCTGGTGTTGGTACACGGTTCGCTTCCCCAGGTTAACGAACAACTGAAACTGAAAGGTTTTGAGTACCAGTTTGGCCGGGGCATTGAACCCACCAGTTCCGAAGCCCTGGAATGCGCCAAAGAAGCCGCCGGTGAAATTCGTCTGGATATCGAAGCCGCTTTCAGCCAGGGCCTGCCCAATACCCCCATGTCCAACGCGCACATCCATATTATTTCAGGCAACTTCGTGACTGCGCAACCGGTTGGTGTCATTGATGGGGTCGATTACAAACATTCGGGCAAAGTACGTAAATTCAACCTTGATGCCATGAAAAAAATCATTTCCCATGGCGCGGTTTTATTAATGTCACCCATTGGATTCTCTCCTACTGGCGAAGCCTTCAACTTGCCCATGGAAGACCTGGCCACCAATACAGCGGTTGCCCTTCATGCAGACAAGCTGATTTTCATGACCCGGAACAGCGTTTTGAAAGACGCCCAGGGCAATGTCATTACCGAAATTGCCCGTGAAGACGCTGACAACCTGCTGCGGCAGGGTCACCTTGATGAAGACACCGCTTCTTTCCTGCAACATACATCCACCGCCGTCAAGCGAGGTGTCAAGCGGGCCCACCTGATTCCCTACGAACTTGATGGCAGCATATTGCTTGAATACTTCACTCACGATGGCGTGGGCACCATGGTGGTGGAAGACACGCTGGATGACCTTCGCCCTGCCACGGTAGATGATATTGGCGCGATTGTCAGCCTGATCGAGCCCCTGGAAGCCGACGGCACACTGGTTCCGCGCGGCATCAACGTGATTGAACGCGATGTAGAAAAATTTACAATCCTTGAGCATGATGGCATTATTTATGGCTGTGTTTCATTAATTCCTTACCCTGAATCCAAAATGGCCGAAATGGCCTGCCTGATCGTCAACCCTGATTGGCAAGGTAGTGGTGAAGGTGAAATTTTATTGCGTCACGCAGAGAACAAGGCCCGTGCTTTGGGGGTAAAACGCCTGTTCGTACTTACCACCCGAACCTCTCACTGGTTTGTCAAACGCGGTTTTGTTCAGGGAACCATCAATGATTTGCCCGCCGAAAAGCAAATGAATTACAATCGATCCAGAAACAGTCTAATTTTTATCAAGAAACTTTAATGAGGTAGCAAAATGGCACGTCTTGTTCAATGTGTAAAACTTAAAAAAGAAGCTGAAGGCCTGGACTATCCTCCATACCCTGGTGACCTGGGTGTTAAAATCTGGCAATCCATTTCCAAAGAAGCCTGGATCGCCTGGACCGACATCCAAACCCGTATTGTGAATGAAAACCGCCTTAACCTGGCCGATGCCCGTGCCCGCAAATATCTGCAGCAACAAATGGAAAGCTATCTGTTTGAAGATGCCAACATTGAAGCCCAGGGTTACGTACCGCCGTCAAACTAAACGAACGGTTTTATTTTAATTAAAAAAACAGCCTTATAAAAGGCTGTTTTTTTGTTTGTGAAGAATAAACGTTACTATTCAGCAGTTTTAGGGGTTTCATGTACCTGGGCTTGAGTTTGGGCTTCTGCAACCTTGGCAGCCTCTTTCGCTGCTTTAGCTGCCCTGGCGGCCTCTACCGCTTCTATACCACCACGAGCCAATAACTCAGTATTTTTAACACCCATGTGACGAACGTCTTCACCCTGTACCAGATAAATCACCCGTTCGGCCATGTTTTTGGCATGATCACCAATACGCTCAAGTGCCCGGGCAATAAACAGTAAATCAATACTGCCCGAAATGGTGCGGGGATCTTCAATCATGTAGCTGATCAATTCACGTAAAACACCTTTCCACTCTTTATCGACCAATTTGTCGCTACGCACCACTTCAGCCGCCAGGATGGGATCACGGCGGGCAAAAGCATCAAGAGAACGATTCAACATGGAAATAACGCTTGCCGCCATATGACGCAATTCGATGACGGGCTCATAGCGCTGATTAGTTTCATGAAGACGACGCGCCATTTTAGCGATTTTCTCGGCTTCATCACCCGAGCGTTCCATATCTGTCAACATTTTGGAGACCGACAATAGCAAACGCAGGTCAACAGCAGTTGGCTGGTTAAGCGCCATTACCTGGGTAATCGACTGGTCAATCTCGACTTCAAGCTGATTAACTTCCCTTTCACGCTCGAAAATACGCTCCATGACCACAGTATTGCCGGTAGCCAGAACATCGATGCCATCAGCAATCATGGACTCTACCAATCCGCCCATCCGAAGAAAGCGTGAACGAATATCTTCGAGATCTGCCTCAAAACGTTTATTTGTATGTTCAATCATACCTGCACCTGTTTAAAAAGAATGAAATGATTTTAAGAAGGTTTAATGACACAAATATGACACTAAGCCTTCATTGTCCTGATTCCCTGCTGAGTGCCAATCAATGCAACGCTTGCAGGAGAAATCGCAAATAAACCACATGTTACAACACCGGGTACATTATTCATAACGGCCTCCATGTCAGCGGCATCATCAAGACTAAAACCGGCCACATCCAGAACCGGATTACCATTATCGGTCACAAACCCCGTCCGCAAAACCGGATCGCCGCCCAAGGCCTGCATTTTCCGGGCAACCGCATTAACCGCCATGGGAATAACTTCAAGAGGAATGGCAAATTTGCCCAGCCTGTCCACCACTTTAGACTCATCGGCAATACAAACAAAACGCTCGGCCACCGACGCCACTATTTTTTCCCGGGTCAGGGCACCGCCGCCGCCCTTGATCATTTGCAAGCGCGCATTGATTTCATCGGCGCCATCGACATAAACCGGCATGGCTTGTACTTCATTGAGATCCAGCACAGAAATGCCCAAACCGGCCAGACGTTGCGCACTTCGCTCGGAGCTTGCCGCCGCCGCCATGAATTGGCTCTTGAAACCGGCCAGCTGATCAATAAACAAATCGGCCGTTGAACCGGTGCCCACGCCCACCACAACGCCAGAACCCAGAAATGGGCGGATATACTCAACAGCCGCCTTGGCCACCTGCTGTTTCAACTCATTTTGACTTAACATTTTTCACCCTTTACTTAAACTGTTGCGCATAATTTTTTTCGGAAAACCCCAGGAAGACCTGGCCATCGTGCGTCACCGCAATCGGTCGTTTTATGGCTGAGGGAAATTCGGCCGCGATGGCCAGCCATTGCTCATCAGTGGCTGGGGTTTTTCTGTCGGCGGGCAAATTGCGCCAGGTCATAGAGGCACGGTTAATCAGTTTTTCCCAGCCTCCCACCAAAGGGGCCCATTGCTGTAATTTTGCCGCATCAATCGGGTTGGCACGGTAATCGATAAATTCAACTGCATAATCATTAGCCTGTAACCATTTAATGGCCTTCGTGCAGGTACTGCAATTTTTAAGACCGTAAATCGATATTGTTTTCATTTCTTGTGGTTCCTGTTTGAAGGCGGTTAGCAATAATAACAAACACGCCTACCAATACAATAAATAAAGTCGCCAGGGCATTGACCTCTGGTTTGATACCCAGCCTGACCCGCGAAAATACTTCGATGGGCAAGGTTGTGTACCCTGGCCCATTTAAAAACGACGCAATAACCACATCATCCAGTGACAGTGTAAACGCCAGCAGCCAGGCGGCCACCAAGGCTGGAGCAATTAGTGGCAGAGTGATAGAAAAAAACACTTTCAGGGGCGTGGCACCCAAGTCCAGCGCCGCTTCTTCAAGTGAACGGTCAAGTTCCCGGACCCGGGAAGCAATGACCACCGACACATAGGCCACGCAAAGCGTAACATGCCCCAGCCAAATGGTAAAAATCCCGTTACCGGCCGGAAACCCGGTGATATTCCTGATTTCAACAATCATTAGCAAAAGGGAAATACCCAGAATCACATCGGGAATCACCAAGGGCGCATTCAGCATGCCAATATAAAGCCCGATGCCTTTGAAGTGCCCCTTACGCACCAGGACATAACCGGCCCAGGTGCCAATGATCACGGCAGCGGTGGCCGTTAGAACTGCAATTTTAAGGGACAGCCAGGCAGCCCTTAGCAAGGCCTGGTCCTGGAACAGGCTTTTATACCAACGCAAAGAAAAGCCCGACCAGGAAGAGGCCAAGGCCGAATCATTGAAAGAAAAAACAATCAGACTAAGAATCGGAATATACAAAAACAAGAATCCGATGCCAAGAAAAAACCATTTGAAGAAAACACCTTGTTTAAACATTATTTCCTCATTGGACACTGGTTTCTTTAGACTGGCTGTACTGGAATATCGCCAGTGGCACCAACAACAGCAAAATCATGGCAATGGCCACTGCCGCGGCAACCGGCCAGTTTGCATCAGTAAAATACTGATCCCACATGACACGTCCAATCATGTAAGTATTGGTGCCCCCCAGCAACTCTGGAATCACATACTCCCCCACCGAAGGAATGAAGACCAGCATCGCGCCGGCAATTACCCCGGACTTGGAAAGCGGTAGCGTAATTGTCAAAAAAGCCTGCCATGGCCTGGCGCCCAAATCGTAGGCGGCATCCAGCAAACGCGAGTCGAGCTTGATCAGGTTGGTATACAGTGGCAGGATAAAAAATGGCAGGTAAGAATACACCAGGCCAATATAAACAGCAATATCGGTACGGTAAATTTCAAGTGGCGTATTGATGACGCCTGTCCATAACAAAAAATTGTTCAATAAGCCCTCATTACGCAAAATGCCCACCCAGGCATAAACCCGCAACAACAAAGAGGTCCAGAATGGCAAGATAACCGCCAGCATTAACAGGTTGCGCGTTTTAGGTGACGAACGCGCAATATGGTACGCCATTGGATAACCAATCAATAGGCAGCATACCGTTGTGACGGCAGCCATTTTCAGGGAATTCAGATACGCACCCACAAAAATACGGTCGGTGAGCAACAGAATATAGCCTTCCAGATGCAACGCCAGCCTGACAACCCCATCCTTAATTTCAATTAATGAAGAGTACGGTGGAATGCCAAACGTGGATTCCGCAAAACTGATCTTCAGGACAATAAAAAAAGGCACCAGCAGGCAAATGACCAGCCATAGGTAAGGGGGCAAGATGGCCAGGACATGTTGTGATGGCAAAATTTTTTTAAATGCAGCTATCTTCATGCTGGCAATACCGTACCACTGTCGGGCCCCCAGGTAACATAAACCTCATCATCAACCCCTGGCGCATTTTCCTGGGTAAGCTTGATACTGGGCACACTGGCCTCTATGACCTTAGCCGAGTCAAGCCGGATCTGATACAGGGCATAACTGCCCATCCAGGCCAAGTGAGTCACCATGCCATGCCCCACATTGGTCTCATCGTCGGGTTGCTCGCGCAACACCCGGATCTGTTCCGGACGAATAGAAACATAAACCTCCATGCCCAAGGGTTCGCTAACGCCATGATTTACATACATGGGGCGCATCAATTCATCGCTTTCAATCAGGACGTGATCGGGCTCATCGACCACGATCTCACCGGTAAATATATTGGTAGAGCCAATAAAACTGGCCACAAACTGCGAATTGGGAAAGGTATACACATCATGTGGCGTACCACATTGCACAATTTGCCCGTCGGTCATGACCGCCAGTCGGTTGGCCATGGTCATGGCTTCTTCCTGATCGTGCGTGACCATAATGCAGGTCACGCCTACCTGATCAAGGATTTTCACCAGTTCGATTTGGGTTTTTTGGCGGATTTGCTTGTCCAGGGCCGACATGGGTTCGTCTAGCAGCAGCAATTTGGGTCGCTTGACCAGACTGCGGGCCAACGCCACCCGTTGTTGCTGCCCGCCCGAGAGTTGGCCAGGTTTGCGTCTGGAATAAGCCGCCATTTGCACCAGGTCAAGCGCAGCAAAAACCCGGTCATGGATTTCATTGCGGGCAATGCCTTCCTGCTTCAGACCAAACGCCACATTGTCCTTGACCGTCATGTGCGGAAACAGTGCATACGACTGGAACATCATGTTAACCGGACGTTTGTACGGCGCAATGCCTGCGATATCCATCCCGTCAAGCAGGATTTGTCCGGAAGTGGGTTGCTCGAATCCGGCAAGCATCCTTAACAGGGTGGACTTGCCGCACCCCGAACTACCCAGCAGGGCAAAAATCTCGTTACGGCGCACGGACAGGTTCACCGATTTGACCGCAACGGTATCACCAAAAATCTTGACAACATCAACCAGCTTGACGAACTCATCCGTATTATCGACTGCCGCAGGATGGCGTGCTTCTGACATGATTATTTACCGGATTTGAGCTCTGCCCACAAGCGTGTTTGCAAACGGGCAATATTCATGGGTTGGGCTTTAATGACAAAAAGGGTTTTGGCCACCTCTTCGCCCGGATAAATCATGGGATTGTCGGCAATATCCTTATTCACGAAATTGCGCGCCTCTTTGTTAGCATTGGGATAAAACATGACATTGGTAATCGCGGCATGCACTTCGGGTGTTTCAATATAGTTAATGAATGCCATGGCGTTTTCCGGATGCGGTGCATCTTTGGGAATGGCCATGGTATCAAACCATGCCGGCGCCCCACCCTGCGGAATGAAATAATCAATATTGAAAGTCTTGCCGGCTTCTTTGGCACGACTGGCGGCAATCATGACATCTCCTGAAAAACCGTACACCATACACAAGTCACCGGAAGCCAGTTCATCGATAAACCCGGATGAGCTGAACTGACGGATGTAAGGACGGATTTTTTTCAGGACCTCAAGGGCCTCACGATAGTCTTCGGATTTGTTGCTGTTAGGATCTTTGCCCATGTAATGCAAAACGGCCGGAAACACCTGCGCCGCTTCATCTAGCATGGAAATACCGCAAGACTGGAATTTTTGTGCGATCTCGGGCTTGAACAGATTATCCCAATTGGCCAAGTCGGCATTTTCACCTAAAATTTCTTTGGCCTTGGTCACGTTATAACCCAGGCCATTGGTGCCGTAACCCCATGGCACCAGGTATTCATTGTCCGGGTCAACCTGGGCCACCAGATCCATAATAGCCGGGTCAAGGTTTTTCAGATTGGGGATTTTGGATTTATCCAGTTTCTGGAACAGGCCGCCCTGAATTTGGCGTGCCGCGTAATGGGTGGAAGGTACCACCACGTCATAGCCCGAGTTGCCGGTTAACAGTTTTGCCTGCAGGATATCATTAGTATCATAAGTGTCGTAACGCACCTTGATACCCGTTTGTTTTTCAAAGCCGGGAATCGTGTCAGGAGCCGTGTATTCGGCCCAGTTGTAAACGTTCAGCACCTTTTCTTCTGCTGCCAGGGCAACACCCGACACAGACAAGGACAATGCAGCAATGGCCAATTTACGAACGAATTGCATTTTCATCTCGCACTCGACTCCTAAACAGTTAAAAAAAAAAGAGAATCATAAATCATTTAATCAAAAAATGATTTTTTTCATTGGTTTTTTGTGTAAAACCGATGCAAGTGTTCCCAAAATACCAAACCTTGCTGGGGCAATACTTTTTCCAGGGAACGTTTCAGGCGGTTCAGGTTATCGTTACATAATGAAGCTGTCATGACAAGTTGCCGGCTCTTGTCAAAATCAATCAGCCATGCCTTGTTATGGACATCTATCAGAATATTGAACGCATTTAAATCGGCATGCCATACATTGGCGCGGTGCATCAGAAAAATACTGTGTGCGCAGGCCTGCGCCAGTGCGCTGACATCTGCAGTGGCGGGCATGTCTTTTAATACACTGGCCAGCGGTTTGGTATTGGGTAGCGTTTGGGTAATTAATGCCGCCCGGTAAAAACACCCCGAACGGGTATAACAGGCGGCAACCACCTTGGGTACGGGCAAGCCCTGTGCATGCATGTATTGCAACAGCCTGAATTCAGCAAATGAACGGGTGTTTTCAGCCCCGTTCCAGACATAATGCGACTTGTTAAAACGGGCCACCAGCCCGCCACGGCGGTATTGGCGTAAAACCCCATGCCCCCATTGGTCATGGACGAACCAGGCCGCATTACGCCCCCCTGCACTAACCGCTTGGGCCCGGTCTGCATAAAAACCAGGCTTAAACACGCGCAAATCTGGCGCAATGGCAAAAGCGGGGTCATAAAGCATACCGCTGTTGCCAGCCTTAACCCGTACCACCTGGCCAAACGGGTCAGTCATCCCGGTTTCTCATCCAGTCTGCCACCCCATAGAAAGACTGCAACATGGGATCCATAATGGATTCTGGAATATTCAGGTCCATCATGGCCCTGCCCATACAAATCACCCACTGGTCACGCTCGACTGAACCGATGGAAAAAGGCATATGCCTGGCTTTAAGACGTGGATGCCCAAACTGTGAAATATAACGATCGGGCCCCCCCAGATAACCGCTAAGGAACAAGATCAGTCTTTCACGTGCTGTGTCCAGCGACTCACCATGTGCATTGCGCAGTTCCTTGAACTCAGGCTCCAGATCCATCAAGTCATAAAACAGATTCACCAGTTCTTTAAGACCCTGCTCACCACCAATCTGTTCATAAAAACTGACGGTACGATCCAGGGGTTCTACCATAGGTTGCACGCGTATCATTTAATTCATACTCCTTAAAACTTGTAGGGGGGGTGTTGTTTTGACACCCTTAAGCGCCATTTTACCCCCAAATGAGGAAGCGGCAACCCCAACGGCTACCCCAACCAGCCAGGGCCAATAACTTAAGCTGATGGTAAAGTCAAAAACATAATAAGCCAGCAGGCCCGCAATTAACACGGCAGCCGTGGCCGCCAGCAAGCCGGCAAACAGGCCAACAATAAACAACTCCAGCCGCTGGGCCTGATCCAGCTGCCCCGATGTCGCCCCCAGTGAACGCAATACCGCTGCTTCATAAATACGTTCATCATACGTGGATAAAAAGGCGGCTATCAGCACCACCACGCCCGCCAGAAAAGTGAAGATAAACAATAGTTGCACGGCCAGACTGACTTGTGAAAGCACCGACTCGAGCTGGGCCAATATACCCGAGACATCAAACACCGTAATATTGGGAAATTGGCTAACCAGCTCCTGGGTAAACAGCGGCAGGTTTTCGGGCAGGTGAAATGCGGTAATCCAGGTTGCCGGTTTATTCTCAAGCAATGGGGCCGACAAAATCGCAAAGAAATTAACCTGCATGGAATCCCATTTCACCGTTCTAAGACTGGTAATTTTGGCTTCCACCAATTGCCCGGCCACGTCAAAGACCAGGCGATCATTTAATTTAAGCCCCAGGGTTTCGGCCAGATCCAGTTCAAAAGACACCTCAGGCATTGCCTGGTCAAGCCATTTGCCCTGGGTAACCGTATTGCTTTGCGGCAGTTCGTCAAAGTAAGAC
>JAVESC010000188.1:0-3063 GCA_034006805.1 Advenella sp. | reverse complement strand
AAAAGCCCGGGCTATCTGGGGCATCAACGAGGACGACTGATTCCCGTCACGATGAAACAGATAGCCATTACCCTGATCCAGGAAGCGGTTCATGCCGGTGCGCGACGCCATAAAGCCTGCGCTATCCTAGGTATTACCTGCCGTACTTTGCTGCGATGGCAAACCGCAGGCCAGGATCTGGACGATAAACGCCAGCAGGCGGCTGCACGTATTTATGCCCATGCCCTGACTGAACAGGAACAGCAGCAGATTCTGGCGGTATGCAACCAATCTGAGTACCAGAGCTTACCGCCTTCGCAAATCGTGCCCAAGCTGGCTGATCAGGGTATTTATATTGCCTCTGAATCCAGTTTTTACCGAGTGCTCAAGGCGCATGAACAGCTTAACCGTCGTGGTCGCGCACAGCCGCCCCGGCCGGTGGCTGAACCCAGGTCTTGGGTCGCAACGGCACCCAATCAGGTTTGGTCGTGGGATATCACTTATCTGCCTAGTGCTCTTCGTGGGCAGTTTTACCGCTTGTATATGACGATTGATGTTTATAGTCGCCTGATTACAGGCTGGGAAGTGCATCTTGATGAATCGGCACAGCATGCGGCCATCCTCATTGACAAGGCGTGCCTCAAACACGGTGTTAGCAAAGGCCAGCTCGTTTTACACTCGGACAATGGTAGTCCAATGAAAGGCGCTACCATGCTGGCGACCTTGCAGCGGCTGGGTGTCGTGCCGTCATTCAGTCGGCCTTCGGTCAGCGATGATAATCCGTACTCCGAGGCCCTGTTCCGAACGCTCAAATATACACCGGCCTATCCCGCAAAGCCGTTTGCCAGTCTGAAGCAAGCCCGCCAATGGGTGCATCAATTCGTGGCCTGGTATAACACCATGCATTGCCACAGCGGCATTCAATTTGTGACACCTGAACAACGTCATACGAGGCAGGATAAAGCCATTCTGAATCACCGCAGTGCCGTTTATGAGGCCGCCAAGCAGGCCAAGCCTGAGCGCTGGAAGAATCGTTCTGTCCGTAACTGGAAACCGGTTGAAGAAGTCTGGCTTAACCCGCCCAAGGAGCACGACATCCCACCTGAAAATATAAGGTTGGCTGCATAAGATATCGGACAACTTGTTTGACAAACACCGATCTTTACACTGATTTGTTTAGGAGCTACCTATATTTCAAATGAGGCTTTAACCATTCAACAAAACCTGCTTATTGCAATCGGCCTGCTTTTGTTTAGCGCATTTCTGGGTATTCGTAGCGGGTGATTTATCTGGTGCCTGAATCGCTTTTCAGAAACAACGTACAAATTCGTATTTGGTGGTTGATTTGTTGTTATTGTATGGTTATATTCTTTCGTATTGCGTGATTGATGGTAGGTGAGGTATGATTTTTGTTGAGATTGAATTAGACGGTGTTTTGTGTTCCAAGAAATGTCCAAATTATAGAACCTCTGACGGTTTTACGGATTACGCTGCTATCCGTGATTACTTTGGTGAATTGGGTTACAACGTTGGGCAAATTTGTTCGGTTAGGTAGCAACAGATGAATCACCCGCTACGAATACCCAATTTTCCATGGGTACTTTTGTTGTTACCTCAAATTAGAAAGCACTAATCAACCGTCACTTCTGGCGGTTTTTTTTCTTGATGCCTTTCCTTATGTATACATCAAAAAACCGCCAGAAGGCGGTTTATGAAATTAGGATTATTCCCCGGGGAATAATCCTAAAAAACTCTCATATCTAATTGATATTTAACGATTTTTCAGTAATATTTGTTGGTGCATCCATAAAGAAATAATATGACGCAGGAACAATTCCTTGGAGGCAAGCATAAAGTAGAGCCGGTGATTCAATATCCTTTAAAGAAATTCGTTTCCATACCTGTGATTTATCTTCACCCCAGCCAATATCAATACTTGTATTATTATTTTTACTATACAAATGAAGAAACGCATTTTCCATAACCGGAATATCTGAATTTCTATCCTTCATATCTTCTACATAGCCTTTTATGGCTTCTTTTAACACCTTATATTTATCGGCAAAAGTCACAAAAGGCTCAATACCATTTTTTACCCTACTGGAAAATATAAACGAAAAATATTCAACCTTAATGGGATCATCTTCCAGAGACAATAAAAATTGCTTTAGTTCATTTCCTGTCGATTCTGTAAAAACCTCTTCAATTTTGGCCACCGTTAAAACATCAGACTGCTGCATAAATATCCTTTTTCGTTAAATAATTTTGTTCCAGATAAGCAAAACCATACAATTTCACATAATGATATTCTACCGATTTGCCAGTTGAATGAAAAACTACCGTTCGCACATATCCATAACATGCCGGTGCCAACCGGTAACGATGATAAACAATATATGCGTATAAGGATAATTGAATCACATCTGACTCATAATATCTATGCCTTTTACGGGTTTTTGTATCCAAGGGAACAAATTTATTTTCCACCAGAAAACCCTGGTCAATCCTACCACGACAGGGATAAGGACCTAAACATTCAATATCCGTTTCATTAAAAATCAATTTCCCCTGTTGTAAATCATAGGGCATATTTTCATTAATCAAAAACGCATCATAAGATTTAATTTTTTTTTTCGATTCAAAAATATAAAATGCCAATCCATAAGGAATTCCAATTAAACAGATAATAATAAAAATTGTTCCCATAATTTTCACCATTAGAATTAAATTAATGATTTTTCACTTTATTAAACCACAATAATTTGAATCTACAAGTGGGGCTTAAAGGATATTTTTCAATTAGCATAACAATTAAAAGGTGTCACTTTTTATATTCTGATTTCTCTTTAAACAAAATTTCCATGATTGAAATGTGTCACCTTTCATCTACTAAAACTAAAAATTTTTCCTTTTCTATCGCGTAAGCTTACCGTCAAGCGCACAGTTCATAACTAGAGGCTTCTGCTGCTAACTGTCGTTTAAATTCACTGGGTGGTAAGTTACCCAATGACTCATGGGGTCGTTCCTCGTTATAACTTAACATCCAGGCCCAACTGAGGTCTCGCACCTGATCCAGCGATGAGA
>JAVESC010000050.1:0-20567 GCA_034006805.1 Advenella sp. | reverse complement strand
CCAATATATCTCATCACCCGAAGTGGCTGCTAAATGGCACCAGGACACCGGCTATGTGCCTGTGGTCAAAGCCGCCTATGACATTACTAAAGAGTCCGGCTTCTATGACAAAAACCCGGGTACCGATGTTCCTTTCATTCAGCTAAACGTTGAAACCACTGACGAGTCCCGTGGTGTACGTTTAGGCTTCCTGCCGCAAATCCGCGACATCCAGGACGCTGAAATGGAAAACATCTTTGCCCAGAAAGTCTCGGTTGAAGAAGGTCTGGAAAACATGCAAAAGCGTGCCAACGAACTGCTGCAACGCTTTGAAAACAGCAATAAGTAATTAGCGCCCACCTGCTTAAACAGCGGGCAAAACCATAGTTGCCCGCTGTTTATCGCTATTTTTTATCAAGAGGCATAATGGAAAAACGCGTCGTTTTTAATCATAAGTTATTGCCCTACCTCCTGCTTGCACCCCAACTTCTGATTACGGTGATATTTTTTTTCCTGCCTGCCGGTCAGGCAATCTGGCAATCATTTTTCATCGAATCCGCTTTTGGCGGTGACCAACAGTTTGTTGGGCTAGACAATTACACTGCACTCTTCAATGATTCTTACTATTACGACTCATTCAAGGTCACCTTTGTTTTTTCTATAGCCGTTGCTGTTATTGGTTTGTCAATATCACTGATGCTGGCTGTTATGGCCGACCGGGTAATTAAAGGAGCCATGCTTTACAAAACCATGCTGATCTGGCCTTACGCGGTGGCGCCTGCCGTCGTCGGTGTACTATGGGCATTCCTGTTTTCACCGTCGGTGGGTACATTGGCTGTTTACCTTACCGAAATGGGCCTGGACTGGAACCCGCGACTGGACGCTACCGATGCCATGATTCTGGTGACGATGGCTGCCGTCTGGAAACAGATCTCCTACAATTTCCTGTTCTTTCTGGCTGGCCTGCAATCCATTCCCCGATCACTTATTGAAGCGGCTGCCATTGATGGGGCCTCGCCAGCCCGCCGTTTCTGGACCATCGTTTTCCCACTGTTATCGCCAACAACTTTCTTTCTACTGGTTATTAACATGGTCTATGCATTTTTTGAAACCTTCGCCATTATTGACACCACCACCCAAGGCGGCCCAGGCAACTCAACCAACATTCTGGTTTATAACGTCTATAAAACCGCATTCAAATCATTTGATTATGGTTCTTCCGGTGCGCAATCCGTCATCCTGATGTTTATTGTTATTTTACTCACCATTGTGCAATTCCGTTATGTTGATCGCAAAGTGCAATATTAGCCCTGCCCAAAAAGGAATTCATTATGATTGAACGTCGTCCCTGGCTTGATTTACTGGCGCACCTGATCTTGCTTATTGGTTTGATTATTGTTGCCTTCCCGCTTTACATTGCTTTTGTTGCCTCTACCCAAACCGCCCGGGAAGTGACCAGTGCCCCCATTTCCCTGCTTCCGGGCACACACTTTTTGGAAAACTACGCACAAGTACTGTTTACAGGCAGTTCAGTACAAACCACACCGGTTGGCAACATGCTATGGGTGTCGTTTGTGATAGCCATGATTATCTCTATTGGAAAAATCAGTATTTCCATGCTCTCGGCATTTGCCGTGGTATATTTCCGTTTCCCGTTTCGCATGCTTTGTTTCTGGATGATTTTCATCACCCTGATGCTGCCTGTAGAAGTTCGTATTTCCCCCACCTTTGAAGTGGTTGCCGGATTAGGGCTCACCAACTCTTACGCCGGGTTAACCTTGCCGCTTATTGCCTCTGCCACCGCGACTTTCCTGTTCAGGCAGTTTTTCCTTACTATCCCCGACGAACTGGTCGAAGCCGCCCGCATTGATGGCGCCGGTCCCATCCGTTTTTTCAAGGACATTCTGTTTCCCTTATCCAAAACCAGCATTGCCGCGCTTTTCGTGATTCAGTTTACCTATGGCTGGAACCAGTACTTATGGCCACTGGTCATGAAAACTTCTGAAGACATGACGCCCATTGTGGTGGGCATCAAAACCATGATTGGTGGCGGTGATAGCGTTACCGAATGGAACCTGGTCATGGCAACCGCCCTGCTTGCCATGATTCCACCTGGTTTGGTGGTTGTGCTTATGCAAAAATGGTTTGTTAAAGGCCTGGTAGATTCAGAAAAATAGAAAAGGATTATTCACAATGGCAACACTCAGCTTTAAAAATGTCAAGAAAACCTATCCGGGCAATGTGGCGGTTATCCACGGCATTAGCATAGATATCAAAGACGGAGAATTTATTGTTATTGTTGGTCCTTCAGGCTGCGGTAAATCAACCCTGATGCGCATGGTTGCTGGCCTTGAAACGGTCACCGAAGGCGATATCCAGATTGATGCGAACAGCATCAAGCAACTTGAACCGGCACAGCGGGATATTGCCATGGTATTCCAAAACTACGCGCTCTACCCACATATGTCGGTCTTTGACAATATGGCCTATGGCCTGAAAATACGTAAAATGTCAAAAGAACAAATCAGGGAACGGGTTCAGCAAACGGCTGAAATACTAGAACTCGACCACTTGCTTGACCGTCGTCCCAAGCAATTGTCGGGAGGCCAACGTCAGCGGGTGGCCATGGGCAGAGCCATTGTTCGCGAACCAAAAGTTTTCCTGTTTGATGAGCCCCTTTCAAACCTGGACGCCAAACTACGTGTACAAATGCGGCTTGAAATACAAAAACTGCACCACCGGCTTAATACAACCAGCCTGTATGTCACCCACGATCAGGTAGAGGCCATGACCCTGGCACAACGCATGATTGTAATGAACAAAGGTATTGCAGAGCAAATCGGCACCCCCATGGAAGTGTTCGAACGCCCTGCCTCCACCTTTGTTGCCAGCTTCATTGGCTCTCCACCCATGAATTTACTTAATGTGAATATTAATAATGAAGGGGAAATAACGACTGTAGATGGCACAGACTTGCCTGCCAATAGCATCCAGATTCCGGCATCAGTAAAAGGAAAGAGCCGGGCCATTATGGGATTCAGACCCGAACATTGCCTGCTTCATGAGACTGGGATACCGGTAAAAATTGAAATGGTTGAAATACTGGGATCTGAACAGCTTATTCATGGCTTGATTGATCAAACAAATATTATTATCCGGCAAAACGTTCATGCCCATATACCAACACAAGCACCGCTTAAACCCGGCAATATCATTTATATACGCCCGGATGGAAATCATGCCTTGCATTGGTTTGACCCTGAAACGACCCACCGTTTAAATTGAACCCGTTGACTGCATTGCAAAGCCAGTTTTTTAAGCCAATGCATAAATTCAGCAAAAACCATTTAAATTGAACATGCATTAAAAAACGCTACCTGATGTAGATAGCGTTTTTCGTGTTTAAAGGAACATGCCAGGCTTATTGGACAGCCGTTTTACTGCCATCTTTATGCCAGGTATAAATATCAAATTTAAAATCTTTAAGATCGCCTTGCTCATTCCAGCTCAGGTCACCAATAACAGTGGGCACAGCGTTGGCGTGCAAATATTCAGCCACTTTTTCAGGATCAGTACTATTGGTTTCAAGCATCGCTTTAATAATAGCCTGGGTAGCCGCGTAAGAAGTCAGCTGGAACGCACCGGAAGCATTACGGCCTTTTTCTGTAAAGGCTTTAACAATATCCTGATTTTCTGGCAGACTGGAATAGTCGGCTGGCAATGTTAACAGCATACCCTCAACCGCATCACCGGCAATCGCGTTAATTTCCGGGTTGCCCGTGCCTTCTGGGCCCATGAAGGTCACACCAAGGCCTTGCTCGGCCGCCTGACGCATTAACAGGCCCATCTCGGGGTGGTAGCCACCATAATATACAAAATCAACCCCTTGGGATTTCATTTTGGTAATAACCGAAGAGTAATCAGATTCACCGGCATTAATACCCTCGAACAAGGATACTTCTACATTGGCTTTTTTAAGGTTATCCTGAACTGAGCTGGCAATACCCTGGCCGTACGATTGCTTGTCATGCAAAATAGCCACTTTTTTAGGTTTAACAGTGTCAATAATGTATTTGGCGGCAGCCGGACCTTGCTGATCGTCACGCCCGATTGTACGGAAAATAAAGGTGAAATTCTTGCCATCGGTTACGTTAGGTGCCGTGGCAGAAGGCGTCACCATAACCACGCCCTGCTCATCATAAACTGCGGCTCCGCCTACGGTTGCGCCCGAACAAACCGGGCCAACCACAAAACCGATTTCCTGGTTAACGACACTGTTAGCCGCAATGGGTCCCTGCTTGGGCTCGCACGCATCATCAACTTCAACCAGTTCAATTTGCTTGCCATCGACACCACCGGCGGCATTGGTAATTTCAACCGCAGTCCTGACGCCTTCACGTACCATATCACCATATTGCGTAACGGGACCCGTTAACGGGCCCACCACAGCAATCTTGACGTTTTCTGCCTGGGCCATACCCATTGACATTGAAAGACCCAAGGCGGATGCCAACAAAGAAAAGCGGAATGATTTACTCATTTATTCAATCTCCAATTAGTAGAACAATTACTTTGTAAGCATACACTGAAGCAGGCCATTTTGTATATGGCATTAACCCGCAAAATCCCCGGAAAAAACAAGCAAAAAAATCACCCCCTGCTCAAAAAAGGGGGTGATTTCACAGGCGTTGTTATAAACAGCAACTTACGCGTAAGCGTTAAGCGCCTACTACGCCACCATCTTCACGCCAGATAACAACAGTAGCGGAACGGGGACGCCCGCCACGGCCTTCCTTGTCTTCGTTATCATCCATGGGCCATTTGGAAAATGCCATTGGTGCTTCCTGAGGCGTCACCTTTGGTGCCCGTGGGTGTTTGCCATATTCACCAGGGTGCTGGACGTTAACAAAAACAGCTTTGTAATCGGGTGTCCAGGTAATACCGGTAATTTCACATCCGGAAGGACCAACCAGGAAACGGCGGATTTCACCCTTACCTGCTTCTGTCTCTGGAATGGCAACCAGCATCTGGTTGTTTCCATTACCGGCAAAATTGCCCGCGTCAGAAAAGTTGCCATCTGTCTGGATCCACAAGCGACCATCTTTATCAAATGCCAGGCCATCCGGGCTATTGAACAAGTTCTGGGCAGAGATGTTTGGTGTCCCTGCCATCAGGTTAGCGGGCTCTTTATGAACGTCAGGGTTTCCTGCCAGTACAAACACATCCCAATCAAATTCACTGGCAGCGGCATCCTTGCCTGACTCATTCCAGCGAACGATCTGGCCATAGGGGTTTTTGGCACGTGGGTTAGCATCATCAATGCCAGGGTGCTTCAAGCCGTTTGTACCTTTACGTTCCTTATCGCTCCCGCGATCCGAGTTATTGGTTAAGGTAACATACACTTCCTGGGTATGCGGATGAACGGCAATCCATTCGGGACGGTCCATGGGGGTTGCGCCCACAGCATCTGCAGCAAGACGGGTTTTAACCAGCAATTCACCCTGATCCTTGAACCACTCACCCAGTTTTTTACCATCCAGGCCAACCGTATCCAGGGTTAGGGCAATCCATTCCCCTTTTCCTTTCAGGTCTCCTTCCTGTTCGCCATCAGTAAACCGGGCAACATAAAGCGTTCCTTTATCCAGCAAGGTACGGTTAGCCGCTTTATTGGTCGGGTCAAACTTGCCATCCGAGACAAATTTATAAATATATTCACTGCGCTGGTCATCACCCATATAAACCACAATACGCTTATCGGCAGCCAGGGTCATGGCGGCATTTTCATGCTTGAAGTGACCCAGGGCAGTCAGTTTCCGGGGTTTTGATTCGGGATCGAAAGGATCAATTTCGACAATCCAGCCATGACGCACCCATTCGTTGGGTTCTTCGGCCACATCAAACCGCTTGTCATGGGTTTCCCAGCGATAGCTATCGTTAGACGCTTTGGTGGTCACGCCGTAGCGCTGCATCAGGGTATTGCTTTGAACCCCTTCTTTTTCGGTACCAAAATAATCGGTAACGTTTTCTTCACAGGTAAGGTAGGTATCCCACAAGGTATAGCCGTTGCCGCAGTTGCCAAAAGTCCCAAATACGACGGTGCCGCTTGGGTCCGCATTGGTTTTCATTAGCGTATGGCCCGCCGCAGGCCCGGTAAGAACCATTTCTGTATCAAGGGCATTAATGCTGCGGTTATAGTTGGAATCAAGAACTGTTTTCCAGTCTTTGCCATCATGGCGAATATGTTTTACGCTAACGCCTTGTGCCCGCTGTGATTTTTTAACCCAGTCTTCATGCCAGTTTTCACCTGCAACACGCACATTGGCCGGAAAAAAATAGTCTGGATTAATGTATTCGTGATTAGTAACCATCAGGCCTTCGGTGCTGCTGCCATTAATGGGAAAATAGTGCATGCCATCATGGTTATCACCTATTTGCCTGGCTTGAGCAGCGGCGTCATCAGTGGCATCGCCTTTCCATTTGGGAGAATCGGTAAATAAAGGATCTCCCCAACGGTTGATGACCGCATAACGGTAGCCTTCAGGAACCACGATTTTATCGCCGGTGTTTGCCGCTACGGCCTTAAAACTCATGACAGGAGCAGGAGCGGCAGAACCAGCCACTGCAGGCTGCGCACTGACGGCAGCTGTATTAAGAGAAAGACCAAAAAACGCCATGGTGCTGGCACCCGCACCTGCTTTTAAAAAACCACGACGGGCCTGCTGCTTTCCCAACAACTCATTCAATGATTCAGCTTTGCTGCTGTTACTTGGAATATCGTCACGATCAAGATCGCTCATGGGGTTAATCCTTTATTGACAGGTTACATAGAAACATGCCTTAGCGTAATAAAGGACTGTGTCAAGCGTTTGACAACCCCCGCAATCGTTAGCAAAACTGTATGATTTAGGCTAAAACTACCGATAAAGCCTGGTATTTTTCATTAGGTAGCATTTTTACACCCGGCAACTCACAAGAAAAAACTGCTTGTGCCAGGGCATCGATAGCCGCACTTCTGGTAAAGCTGCGACGCCATGCCAATACAATACGACGATTAGGAACCGGTTTTTTGATGGGAATATATTTAACCAGATCTTTTTCTAAAACTTGTTGCTCTGCGACAGCGCTAACAGGCAATAAAGTAATACCAAGACCTGCTGCAACCATATGCCTGATGGTTTCAAGCGAGGAGCCTTCAAAAGAACGCTGGATGCCATCATCGGAAGCCGAAAAACGGGACATTTCAGGACAAACTTCCAGAACCTGATCACGAAAACAGTGACCAGAACCCAGTAAAAGCATGGTTTCCTGTTTAAGGTCTTCATTACTGAGTGATTGTTCAGTAGCCCATTTATGTTGGGCAGGCACGGCCACGATAAAATCTTCATCGTACAAAGGCATCATTTCAAGCCCGGCATCTGGCAAAGGCAATGCCATGATGGCACAGTCAAGTTCCCCTTGACGTAACAATTCCAGCAGGCGAACCGTAAAATTTTCCTGCAGGATAAGAGGCATTTGCGGGGTTTGCTGGATTTGTACCGGAATAAGCTTGGGTAAAAGATATGGGCCAATGGTATGGATAATGCCTACTTTTAGCGGTCCAGCCAAAGGATCATGGCCCTGCCTGGCAATTTCTTTTAAGTTGGCACTTTCTTCAAGGACTTTTTGTGCCTGGGATATGATGCGCATGCCAATTGGTGTAACGCCCACTTCACTGCCCCCACGCTCGAAAATGGTTACGCCCAGCTCCTCTTCCAGTTTTTTAATGGCGACTGAAAGCGTAGGCTGACTCACAAAGCATGCTTCTGCAGCACGGCCAAAATGGCGTTCCCGTGCAACGGCAATAATGTATTTCAGTTCAGTAAGTGTCACAATCTTTCCCTAGTAATAGATTTTGTCTATTATTTTAACAAATTTAAACTATCACGATGGACACAAAACTGTAATCTTGTCAATATAAGTACTAAATTACGTTAAATCAACACGAAATACGGCCAAATATTAGGTACGAATATAATCCTCTTTTCCTCGCATCCAGCGATGAAGGTGTTTTTCTACCGCTTCGGGATAGTTTTCACGCAAGTCTTTAGCGGCTTCCCTTGCTTGCTCTACAATTTGGTAGTCAGCCTCTATGTCAGCAAACCGTAACAAGGCCAGCCCTGACTGACGAACACCCAGAAACTCGCCCGGGCCTCTTTGTTCAAGATCACGCCGGGCAATTTCAAACCCGTCAGTTGTTTCGTACATGGCCTTAAGACGTTGCGAAGCTACCTTGGAAAGTGGCTGCTGGTAAAGCAGGACGCAAACGGAGTTTACTTGCCCTCGCCCTACCCTGCCGCGCAACTGATGCAACTGGGCCAGGCCAAAACGTTCGGCATGTTCAATAATCATCAACGAGGCGTTGGGCACATCAACCCCAACTTCAATAACCGTTGTGGCCACCAACAGGTCAAGCTCATGCTGCACAAAAGCCTGCATAACGTTGGCTTTGTCCTGTGTATTAAGCCTTCCGTGCAATAAACCACTGCGCACATCATCCAGCTCTTCTTGCAAACGGGCATGGGTATCTACCGCGGTTTGCAATTGCAAAGCCTCGCTTTCTTCCACCAACGGGCAGACCCAGTACACCTGACGGCCGTTTTTAACTTCTTGCCGGACATGTTCCAGCAACTCATCCCGCCGGTTATCAGAGAACAGTTTGGTCACAACGGGCGTTCGCCCTGGCGGCAGTTCGTCAATAATCGAGACTTCAAGATCGGCCAGAAAAGTCATTGCCAATGAACGTGGAATAGGTGTCGCGCTCATATTAAGCTGATGAGGCACCATATACTGGTTTTGCAGCAGATGCTCTCCTTTGCGACTTAAGCTTAAGCGTTGCCCCACCCCAAAGCGATGCTGTTCATCAACAATCATCAAGCCCAAGCGATGGAAATTAATATTTTTTTGAATTAAGGCCTGGGTACCAATAATAAGTTGTGCCTGGCCACTGGCAATGGCATTGGTCGCTTCCTGTTTGGCTTTGGTCCGCAGGCTGCCACTTAACCAGGCCACTTCAATACCCAATGGTTCAAACCATTTTTTCATTTTGATGAAATGCTGCTCGGCCAGGATTTCGGTAGGTGCCATAATGGCAACCTGAAAACCATTTTCCAGGACGGTTGCCGCCGCCATGCCGGCCACAATGGTTTTACCGCTACCCACATCCCCTTGCAGTAAACGGTGCATGGGGTATTCCCGCTGTAAATCATGGTTGATTTCAGCAATGACTTTTTGCTGGGCGGCGGTTAATGAAAACTCTAGCCCCTTTAACAAACCGGCAGCCAGTTCTCCTGCCTGAAGCCGCATGGGAAATGATTTTTTTTGCTGTCGGGCCGCTCTTGCCGCTGCCAACGCCAACTGTTGGGCTAACAGTTCATCAAACTTGATTCTTAACCAGGCAGGATGCAATTTTTGGGTTAATTCATCAGGGTCTGTGCCAACTGCCGGATGATGCAAGGCTTGAATGGACTGTGCAAAATTGGGCAGTAAGTATTTTTGTTGGATAGCTTCGGGTAAGGTGTCGGCAAGAACGGTTCGTGACAAGGCCTCCAAAACCGCCTTCCTGATGCTGGGCTGGGCTAACCCTTCGGTGGTGGGATAAACCGGTGTCAGGGTTTTGGGCAAGGCTTCTCCGGCCTTACTCATTTTCGGGTGGATTAATTCAAACCCCCACATGCTGCTGCCGCGCACTTCTCCGCGAATACGAACAAGCCCGCCTTTTTCAAGCATTTTTTGCTGGCTGGGGTAAAAATGAATCCAGCGCAGGGAAATTTGCCCGGTATCATCCTTAAACGTGGCAAGCAGTTGCTTCCTGGGCTTGAAAACCACTTCTGAATGCGTCACCACCCCTTCAAGCTGTACGCTCATGCCGGGGTAAATCTGGCTGATTTTATGAATGGCGGTTTCATCTTCATAGCGCAATGGCAGATGAAGGACAAAATCAAAATCGTATTCCAGCCCCAATGACTTGAATTTTTTATCCAACAGCCCGGGCCTGGATGATTGGGGAACTACGCTAGCTGACACCTTGAAAATTGACTCATTAAAAAACTGGTTTACACAACAATAATGGCTTCAACTTCAAATTGGGCATTTTTAGGCAACGCACTGACTTCTACCGTTGAACGGGCCGGAAAAGGTTGTGGAATAAGCTCGGACATGACCGTATTTACAATACCAAAATTACGGATATCGGTCACAAAAAGGGTAAGCTTGACGATGCTGTTCAAGGAACCGCCTGCTGCATGAATAATCGCGGTCATGTTGGCAAATGCCTGCCTGACCTGTTCTTCGCAATTTTCAGAAACCAGATCACCCGTGGCAGGGTCAAGACCGATTTGCCCTGACAAATACACCGTGCTGCCAACCGGCACAACAACAGCCTGTGAATATGGACCAATTGCAGCCGGTGCTTTATCTGTTTGAATGATTTGTTTGTTCATGAGATCCCCTTTTTTAAACCAATGGCTTATTTGTTACTGAAACAGGTACCAATAAATAATACTGTAAATATATCAGCAAGGATAGCTATTATTTACTTTTAAAAAAATAGATTATATGCTTTAATTCCTAGCAATCTATTTAATAATCATTCTCATTCAAAAATCAAGGATTATCTCGTATGATTTCCAGAAACACAATATTGAAAAAAAGCTTATTCACAATGAGTGCCATGACAATCAGTATGTCTGCCCTTGCTGCTGGTGAAGTCAATCTTTACACCACCCGTGAACCCCGGCTCATTCAACCTATTCTGGAAGCCTTTGAAAAAGATACCGGCATCAAAACCAATACGGTTTTTATTAAGGACGGTTTACCTGAGCGTATCAAGTCTGAAGGCGAGCGTTCTCCGGCTGACGTTTTAATGACCGTCGATATTGGTAAACTGCTGGATGTCGTAGACCAGGACTTGGTGCAACCGGTTGACTCTAAAACACTCAAAGAAGTTATCCCCGAAAACCTACGCGCTGATGATGACAAATGGTTTGCTTTTTCTCTACGTGACCGGGTTCTTTATGCCGCCAAAGAGCTTGACCTGGAAACCTTCACCTATGAAGACCTGGCTGACCCAAAATGGAAAAACAAAGTCTGCATCCGTTCTGGCCAACACCCCTATAACACCAGCCTGATTGCCGCCATGATTGCCCATAACGGCCCGGAAAAAACCGAAGAATGGCTTAAAGGCGTTAAAAACAACCTGGCACGCAAGGCAGCCGGTGGCGACCGTGAAGTGGCCCGTGACATCCTGGGCGGCATTTGCGATATTGGTATTGGCAATGCCTATTATGTAGGACGCATGAAAAACGCCGAGCCCGGCAGTGAACAATACCAATGGGGCGAAGCCATTAAAGTAATACGCCCTACTTTTGCCACCCCTGAAGACAGCGGTACGCACGTTAACATTACTGGTGCAGCGATTGCCAAATACTCGCCCAACCATGAAAATGCGGTCAAGTTTCTAGAGTATCTGGTCTCTGATCAGGCCCAACAGCTTTATTCAAAAACCAATTACGAATACCCGATTCGTAAAGGGGTTGAAATGGACCCGGTCATGACCGCAATTGGTGAACTGAAGGTGGATAGCCTTCCGGTCACTGAAATTGCAAAATTCCGTAAACAGGCCAGCGAATTGGTGGATAAAGTGGGTTTTGACAACTAAGCCCATAACTGATTTACAATAAGGGCGATGCGTTACATACGTATCGCCCTTTACTATTACTAAAAGCATGTCAGAAAACACCCTGCAACAACCACCATTAAAAAAAACACAATCGTTCAATGCTTCGACCTATCTTGTTCTTGGTGTTGCCCTCTGTGTGCTGGCCCCCGTGTTAACGTTGTTATGGCACGCCTTTTCCGGTAACTTCGAACACTGGAACGGATTGCTGCAAAACGTCATTCCAAATTCTCTGGGCAATACACTGGTGCTGCTGGTTGGTGTTGCCATTGTTGTTGCCTGCCTGGGCACGGGTAGTGCCTGGTTAACCACCGCATACCAGTTTCCAACCCGTTCCATACTTATGTGGGCCTTGCTGCTACCGCTGGCCGTGCCTACCTACATCATGGCTTTTGCCTATCTTGATGTCATGCATCCTTTGGGGCCCGTACAGTCTATTATTCGCGACCTGCTTGGCTACACCTCGCCACGCCAGTTCCGCCTGCCAGATATCCGTTCTATGGGCGGTGCCATTGTTTTGCTTGGCTTTGTCCTGTACCCCTATGTCTATTTAAGTACCCGCGTCATGTTTATGACACAGGCTGCCAACCTGATGGAAGCCGCCCGCACACTGGGCTGTACCCGTCGCGAAGCATTCTTCCGGGTGGTCATTCCCATGGCCCGCCCTGCTATTGCAGTGGGCATTAGCCTGGCCCTGCTAGAAACCCTGAATGACATCGGGGCTTCCGAGTTTCTGGGTATCCAGACGCTTACTGTTTCGGTTTACACCACCTGGATATCGCGCTCCAACCTGGCAGGTGCTGCGCAAATTGCCATTTTCATGCTCATTGTGGTTACCACCTTAATCTGGCTTGAGCGTCATGGACGGCGCCATCAGCGCTATGCGAACACACAGCGCATGCATCCTATCCAGCCACAAAAACTGCGTGGCATGCAAGCACTTATCGCTATGGCTTTAGGCTGGTTTCCGGTTATTTGCGGTTTTATCATACCGGCCATTTATCTCATTGCAGAAAGCATAAAACGCCTGGAAGCGGTGGGGACGGTTTCCGATGACCTGATCAGAGGCACCTTCAACACGATCACGGTTGCGGCCATCGCTACCTTCATTACGGTGGCATGTGGCCTGTTAATTGCATGGGTCGTGCGAAATCCGCGTTTTTTTAGAATGGGAAAATTTATTGTGCGAGCCAGCAGCCTGGGTTATGCCATTCCCGGCACGGTACTGGCCATTGGCCTGTTAACGCCCTATGCCATCATAGATACCTTCATTTCCGATAGCTTGTCCTTCCTGTTCCAACTGCCACCACAGCTCTATATCATGGGTAGCATGAGCGGCATTATCATTGCGTATGTTATTCGCTTCCTGGCCATTTCCGTGGGTGGCATAGAAGCCGGGCTTTCACGTATTCCCCCTTCCCTTGAAAATGCCTCCCGTATCCTGGGCCACACGTCACGAAAAACCTTTTTCAAGATTCACCTTCCCTTGCTTAAGCCAGCCATTGGTGCCGCATCTCTGCTTATATTTGTAGATGCCATGAAAGAACTTTCTGCCACTTTGTTGCTACGCCCCCTGAATTTTGAAACCCTGTCCACCTGGCTTTATGCCGAGGCTGCCCGAGGCACTTATGAAGAAGGTGCCATTGCTGCGCTTATCATCGTTCTGGCAGGGCTGTTGCCGGTTATCATCCTGGCCAAATCACAACTAAAATCCAACTATTAAACCTATGAATCAGCTTCTCGTTCTGGATAAAATCAAACTGGCCTACCCGCAACAAAAACAACTGAAGGTCGTGGTTGAGAATTTTTCCCTTTCCTTGCAAGAAGGTGAGATTGGCTGTTTGCTGGGCCCTTCTGGGTGTGGGAAAACAACCGTCCTAAGGTCTATTGCCGGCTTTGAACCAGTTTATGAAGGTGAAATAAAACTGGCCAATATGGTGTTGTCCGCCCCAGGCAAAATGGTAGAACCAGAAAATCGTCATATTGGCATGATGTTTCAGGACTATGCCTTATTTCCGCATTTAACCATTGAACAAAACATTGCTTTTGGCCTGAAGAACAAAGACAAGACTTACATTAAAAGCCGGACAGCCGAAATGCTTAGCTTAATCAACCTGTCCGACACCCGCAAACGTTACCCGCATGAACTGTCAGGTGGGCAACAACAACGGGTTGCACTGGCCCGTGCCATTGCCCCCTCTCCCAAAATCCTGTTGCTGGATGAACCCTTTTCAAACCTGGACACCGACAGCCGTGAAAGGCTGGCCTTTGAAGTGCGGGAAATTCTGAAAGAAAACAAGCTTAGTGCTATTTTAGTAACCCATAATCAAGCCGAAGCCTTTGCGATTGCCGATAAAATCGGCATTATGAGTAATGGCAAGCTGTTGCAATGGTCTACCCCCAACGAGCTGATCAACAATCCCAACAGCAAAGAAGTAAGTGACTTCGTGCGTCGCGACAGCCTGGCCAGCTTGCGTGAGCAGGCTTTTATGCGCTAATACACACCGTTACCGTCATCAAGCCCCAGCGCCTTCAGCTTGCGGGTAATCGTATTACGGCCAATGCCCAAACGAGTAGCTGCCTCGGTACGATGCCCGTGACAATAAGCCAGCGTAGTGCTTAAAGCGATTTTTTCAAACTCGGCAGTCAGCTTATCCATCATGCCTGAAGCGTCCTGCGCCAGTTGTGCCTGCACCTCTTTTTCTAAAAGCTGCTGCCAGTTTGCTGCCGCCTGCTCTGGCAAGGAAGCGGTCATCGTGTTGGCCTTATCCACTAAAGGATGTGCAGCAACTTCAGGGGAAGGCATGCAAGCCTCACTGAAAGGTTCTGCCTGAACGGCATACCCCGAAGCGTGACCGGTAGATGAATCAAACTCCATGCCGTTTAACAGCTCAGGAGGCAAATCTGATGGCTCAATGACATTGGCAGGCGACATGACCGTTAGCCAGTGACAGAAATTTTCCAGTTGCCTGACATTACCCGGAAAATCAAAATCTTGCAGCACCCGCATGGCTTGCGCACTTAAGCGTTTGGCACTGACCCCCAAACTGGCCGCAGCAAGCCGAAGAAAATGTTTCACCAATGGGGGAATATCTTCTTTTCGTTCCCGTAAAGGCGGCACACGCAGGCGAATAACATTAAGACGATGAAAAAGATCTTCGCGGAAACTACCCTGCGCCACCCGGGTTTCCAGGGGCTGGTGGGTAGCGGCAATAATACGTACATCCACATTAACCGGCTGGGTACCCCCGATCCGGTAAAAACTGCCTTCGGCCAATACCCGCAATAAACGGGTTTGCAAATCCAGTGGCATATCGCCAATTTCATCTAAAAACAGGGTGCCCCCGTTAGCCTCTTCAAAACGACCCCGTCGTAAATGGCTGGCCCCCGTAAACGCCCCCCGCTCATGACCAAATAATTCTGCTTCCAGTAAATCCTTCGGGATCGCAGCCGCATTTAGCGCCACAAATGCTTTGTGTGCACGTACGCCATGCTTATGCAAGGCTCGGGCAATCAACTCTTTGCCGGTGCCCGACTCCCCAGTAATTAACACGGTTACTTTGGATGGTGCCAGCCTGCCAATGGCCCGAAAAATATCCTGCATTGACCGGGAAGACGACTTGCTCATCATCTTGTCAACAGAGTCATTCTCAACGATTGGAGCATTGGCATCGACATCGGCTGGGTGCTGCCCCCCCTGCTCAACCGCGCGCGCAATCAGGGCCAGCGCTTCATTAATATCGAAAGGCTTGACCAAATAATCAAAAGCGCCCCCTTGAAACGCACTGACGGTGCTATCCAGATCAGTGAATGCCGTCATGACAATCACGTTAAGATCGGGATATTGTTGCTTGACCCGCTGAAGCAACTCAAGACCCGACATATCCGGCATCCGGATATCGGTAAGCAAAACATTCGGGCACTCGGTTTGCAGGGCGAGCAACAAGTCGTCTACCCGCTCGAAGCAACGGGCTTGCACGTCCGCCTTTTGCAAAGCCTTATCCAGCACCCAGCGAATGGCCTGGTCATCATCAATAACCCATACTTTTTTCATGCGGCTTCCAATGGTAGCAATATCCTGAATTCTGTTTTGCCCGGCACCGAATCAAACTCGATCAGCCCACCGTGCTGGCGAACATACTCTTGTGCCAGGCTTAGCCCCAGTCCGGTTCCATCAGCCCGACCCGTAACCAACGGATGAAAAATGCGATCGTGTAGCGCTTCTGGCACACCGGCACCATTATCAATCACCGACGCCACCAACACCAGGCGGTGCATTTTATTCAACAACAAGTGCCGGTTAAGGATGCGGGTTCTTAAGGTAATGGAAAGCTTGTTTTGGCTTTTTACAAACAGCAATGACTGGGCGGCATTTCTGCCAATATTAAGATAGGCCTGAAGCAATTTAGCCATATCCGCTTGCATATTGGGTACCGATGCATCGTAATCACGCACAATCGTAATGTCATCGCGATATTCTGCTTTCAGCAAGGCATACACACGCTCACACACCTCGTGGATATTAATAACAGACAAGGACAGATTATCCTGCCCCGGCCTGATCAGTCGATCAACCAGCTCCTGCAGGCGGTCGGCCTCGGCAATAATGACCCGTGTGTACTCCTGCAAGGCAGGATCAGATAACTCCATTTCTAGCAACTGCGCGGCCCCTCTTAGTCCTCCAAGGGGGTTTTTAACCTCGTGGCCCAGATTACGAAAGGTTTCCTGATGAATCTCCAGCTCTTTGATCAAGCGTTCATTGCGTTCGGCCAGCGTGTGCTGTTCAATTTCACGCACTTCAAGAATCACGCTCCAGGCCTGGTGGTAAAGCCTTTGCAATGTAGCGCTAACCAGCAACTTTTCTTGCCCCTGATTTTTAAGCAGACCACCCATCAAACCAAATGAACTGAATTCCCCATTCAAAATGGCCTCAAAAGCATGCTCAAACGCATGTTCATCTTCAAACAGCCGCCAGGCAGCCAAACCTTCCAAAGACCGACTTGAGCGTTCCAGCAAATGTTGGCCTGCATTATTCACCCACCGGATCATGCCATCCTGGTCTAACATGAAAACAGCCGTGGCAAGCAGATCAAATGCCTGGCAGTCTTCAAGCGTGACAGGAGAAAACCCGTTCATGTGCATTTTCCTCTCCTGTCATACTCTGTTAGCTATTTATGTGCTTACAGCGAATAATACATATCGAACTCAGCCGGGTGAGTGGTCATACGCAAACGGGTCACTTCCTGCATTTTCAATTCCAGATAGGCATCCAGCATTTCATTGCTGAACACCCCACCGCGGGTCAGGAACTCACGATCGGTATCCAGGGCAGCCAGGGCTTCTTCCAGCGACGCTGCCACGGTTGGGATTTTTTTATCCTCTTCAGGTGGCAAATCGTACAGGTTTTTATCGGCCGGATCGCCTGGATGAATCTTGTTCTGAACACCGTCCAGGCCTGCCATCATCAAGGCAGAAAACGCCAGGTACGGGTTAGCCAATGGATCGGGAAAACGGGCTTCTACACGACGTGCCTTGGGATTGCCCACATAAGGAATACGGATAGAGGCAGAACGGTTACGTGCAGAATAAGCCAGTTTTACCGGTGCCTCGTAATGAGGGACCAGACGTTTGTACGAGTTTGTACCCGGATTGGTAATGGCATTTAGCGCGCGGGCATGTTTGATGATACCGCCAATGTAGTACAGGGCAAACTCAGACAAGCCCGCGTAACCGTTACCGGCAAACAGGTTTTGGCCATCTTTCCAGATAGACTGGTGGACATGCATGCCTGAGCCGTTATCACCCACCACTGGTTTGGGCATGAAAGTGGCGGTTTTACCATAAACATGGGCAACGTTATGAATGGTATATTTCATAATCTGGTTCCAGTCGGCACGCTCTACCAAGGTACTGAATTTGGTCCCAATTTCAAGCTGCCCGGCACCAGCCACTTCGTGGTGATGGATTTCTACCGGTACACCTTGCTGCTCTAGCAAGACACACATTTCAGAGCGCATATCGGCAAAAGAGTCTACCGGTGAAACAGGGACATAACCGCCTTTAACACGGGGACGATGGCCATGATTGCCATGCTCTGACTCTTCACTGCGTGACCAGTAGGCCTCATCAGATTTTATTTTATATGAGCAGCCGGACATATCATCTGTCCAGGTAACCCCGTCAAATACAAAAAACTCGGGCTCGGGACCAAAATAGGCGGTGTCTCCCAGGCCACTGGCTTTCAGGTACGCTTCGGCACGTTTGGCCAAGGAGCGGGGGTCGCGGTCATAGCCCTTGAGATCGGAAGGTTCAACCACATCGCAGGTCAAAATAAGGGTTGGCTCTTCACGAAACGGATCAAGACGGGCCGTATTGGCATCGGGAATCAGCAGCATATCCGAGGCTTCAATGCCTTTCCAGCCGGCAATTGAAGAACCGTCAAAAGCCTGTCCAGACTCAAACTTTTCTTCATCAACCATTTTGGAAGGAACCGTCATGTGATGCTCTTTACCAAGCGTATCAGTAAAGCGGAAATCAACAAATGTAATTTCACGCTCACTCATCAATCTCAGGATATCTTGTGGGGTTGTCATGTTTTCTCCAGGAAATCGTAATAGCAAGCCTTTCAGGCCATTCGATATAAGTAAAGCAATAACCGTGCCAATTTTTTGTACACGACAATTTGCCAATTACCTTATTATCGCAGCATCTGAAGGCATCAATACAGAATTTTTAGCACCAGATTGGTGCAAATGAAACAGAATGCGTCATGTTGGTGCGTTACAGGAATATACCCTGCAAATCATTCAGAAAACGCCAGCCAAGCGGTGAAGCCTTGATACGCATGGGATCGGCATCTAACAGACCTTTATTAAGCGCCTGCTCAAGTTGCCGGCTGATACCCGCCAGCGAAAGGCTGGTGCGTTCTTCATAACAAGATACCGGCACGCCATTTTTCAGGCGCAGCGCGTTAAGCATGAATTCAAACGGCAACTCAGTGCTATCCAATTCGCGCTCTTCAGCCAGATGAGCGCCATTTTGCAACAGCGCCTTTTCCATCCAGGAGTCGGGATTGCGTACTTTTGCCGTGCGCACTATCCGGTCATGAAAACTAAGCTTTCCATGTGCACCCGGGCCAATACCAATGTAATCACCAAACTCCCAGTAATTCACATTATGTTTTGCCATTGCCCCGGGGCGCGCATAAGCAGATACCTCATATTGTTCAAATCCCTTTGCCGCAGTTAGCTCTATAAGCATGTCTTGCAACGCGGCACTGGTATCGTCATCGGGCAGGCCTGCGGGCGGATACTTGGCAAAAACCGTATTGGGCTCCATGGTTAAGTGATACAAAGACAGGTGCTCTGTCCCAAAAGACAAGGCCATCTCAAGATCTTTTCTACAGGACGCCAGCGTTTGGCCGGGCAAGGCATACATCAGGTCAAGGTTGACACGCCCTACTGCCTTTTGGGCGATCTCAATCGCTTCAATAGCCTGGCGGCTGTCATGAATCCGTCCCAATATACCCAAGGCCGTATCATCAAAGCTTTGTATGCCCAGTGAAATGCGATTAATACCCGCCTCGGCATATTGCTTAAAGCGCAAGGCCTCGGCCGTGCCCGGATTGGCTTCCAGGGTTACTTCGGTATCGGGCCAGATATTTAAATAATTACGCAGCATGGACATCATGCGTTCTACCGCTTGTGCGGAAAGCAGGCTGGGCGTACCGCCACCGATAAACACCGTATGAATTTGCCGCCCCCATATAAGAGGCAGGGTTTGTTCAAGATCGGCCGCCAGGGCATTTAAGTAGCGATCTTCGGGCAACTCGCCCTTTTGCGCATGCGAATTGAAATCGCAATAAGGGCATTTTTTTACACACCAGGGCACATGAATGTACAAAGACAGCGGCGGCAAGCCCTGGGTAAATGAAATGGCCCGATTGGCCATCCCACCCACCTGTTTCCTGGTGCGGGAAAGCTCGGGAAAAACAGGAATAATTTCTTTCATGATGTGCTAGTTTAAGCCTGCAATTCGGCAAGCAGTTTTTTCAGGGCAATTGCCCGATGACTTTGCCGATTCTTTACTTCGGGCGCCAACTCGGCCGCTGTACAACCCAGTTCGGGCAGATAAAAATACGGGTCATAGCCAAAACCGTTACTGCCGGCCGCCTGGGTGGCAATTTTACCTTTCCAGACCCCTTGGGCAATAATGGGGCATGGGTCGGCCTCAGACCGCACAAAAACCAGCAAAGCAATATAAGCAGCAGAACGATCGCTTTGATTGGCCAGCTCTTTAAGCAAACGCAGGTTATTGTTCTGGTCTGATTTCTCTTCGCCAAACAAGGTGGCGTAACGGGCTGACAGCACACCCGGCGCACCACCCAGGGCGTTAACCGTTAAACCGGAATCATCGGCAATAGCAGGCAGGCCGGTACACTTGCTGGCGTGGCGTGCCTTGGCCAGGGCATTTTCAACAAACGTATCAAAAGGCTCTTCGGCCTCGGGCACGCCCAGCTCTCCTTGGGGAACCAGCGTTATTCCCAATGGCTCAAACAATGCCTTGAACTCTTTCAGCTTACCCTGGTTATTAGAGGCCAGTACCACTTTTCCCTTGAAACTTACCACAACAATTCCCGTTTTTAATTCACTAAATACTTATTCAACCGGCCAGGCATCTTGCTGAACCCGCAACAAACTGGCAATGCCTTTCTCGGCCAGCATAAGCAGGCTGTCCAGTTCCTGACGACTGAATGCCAGCCCTTCGGCCGTGCCCTGCACCTCGACAAACTGGCCACTACCTGTCATAACGATATTCATGTCGGCATCGCAACTGGAATCTTCTTCATAATCAAGATCCAGCACAGGATAGCCCT
>JAVESC010000187.1:0-3157 GCA_034006805.1 Advenella sp. | reverse complement strand
CGATCTGGTTAACCAGATGCTTTGGGAAGTGCCATTAACCGTTGCCCTGCATTTTCTGGGCGTTCCGGAAGAGGATATGGATATGCTGCGCAAATATTCCATTGCGCACACGGTCAATACGTGGGGACGGCCAAGTCCTGAGGAACAATTGAAAGTGGCACATGCAGTGGGTAATTTTTGGCAACTGGCGGGGAAAATTCTTGAAAAAATGCGTCAGGATCCTGATGGACCGGGCTGGATGCGTTATGGCATTCGTTTGCAGAAAGACCATCCTGATGTCATAACCGATTCTTACCTGCATTCCATGATGATGGCCGGTATTGTGGCTGCGCATGAAACCACGGCCAATGGTACGGCCAATGCCTTGAAAGTATTGCTGGAGCACCCCGATGCCTGGCAGGAAATTTGTGAAGATCCATCGCTCATTCCCAATGCTGTGGAAGAGTGCTTGCGTTATAACGGTTCTATTGCCGCCTGGCGTCGATTGGTTACCTGTGATACCAGAATAGGTGATGTGGATATCCCTGCCGGCTCAAAATTATTGATGGTTTCTTCATCGGCCAATCATGATGAACGCAAGTTTGAAGATGCGGGTCATTTTGATATCAGACGTGAGAATGCCAGTGAACAGTTAACCTTTGGTTATGGATCACATCAATGCATGGGTAAAAACCTGGCTCGCATGGAGTTGCAGATTTTCCTTGAAGAGTTCACACGTCGTTTGCCACATATGAAACTGGCGGAACAAACTTTTCATTATCTGCCAAATACATCATTCCGCGGTCCCGAGCATTTATGGGTGGAGTGGGATCCGGCCCAAAACCCGGAAAGAAAAAATCCCGGGATATTGGATTTGCAGGCCCCCTTGCGTTTGGGTGAGCCTTCCGCCAGTGCGATCAGCCGTCCGGTAGTTGTACAGGAAGTACAGTGGGTAGCCGAAGATATTTTAAAATTGAAATTAATTTCACCGGATGGAAAACCGTTACCACGCTGGACGCCCGGAGCACATATTGATATTGAATGTGGCGATACCGGTATTTCCAGGCAATATTCATTATGTAGTGATCCGGCAGATACCAGTTGCCTGGAAATCGCCATCCTGAAAGATCCGGAAAGCCGTGGCGGTTCGGCATGGCTGCATGAAAATATAAAACCGGGTGATCGTGTCCGTATTCGTGGTCCGCGCAATCATTTTCGCATGGATTCCAGTGCTGAAAAAATCATATTTATTGCCGGTGGCATTGGTATTACTCCCATCAGTGCGATGGCCCGGGAGGCCAAGCAGCGCGGCATCGATTATGAAATCCATTACAGTGGCCGCTCAAGGTCATCCATGTCTTTACTGGATGAGCTTGAGACCCTGCACGGTAACCGCTTGCATGTTTATGCCAAAGATGAAGGAAATCGTAATGATTTTGTCAGGTTGCTGGCTACACCGGATGCAAAAACGCAAATCTATGCCTGTGGTCCTGAAAGAATGTTGGAAGGCCTGGCACAATGTTGCGAAAACTGGCCTGAAGACGCCTTGCATGTTGAACACTTCCATTCTGTGCTGGGTGAACTGGATCCTTCCAAAGAACAGGCTTTTGAGGTTGAATTGAAAGACTCGGGTATTAGCTTGACGGTGGCTGCCGATCAGACGCTCCTGCAGGCTTTGCAAGGTGCCAACATAGACGTGCAGAGCGATTGTGGCGAGGGTTTATGCGGCTCTTGTGAGGTTCGTGTTTTACAGGGAGACATTGACCATCGGGATGTTGTATTGACCCGTTCCGAGAAGGAAGAAAGCAGAAAAATGATGGCTTGTTGTTCCCGTTCTGCAAAAGGAGAAAAGCTGGTTCTTGAACTTTGAGGTTAGTTTAAGAAAAGCCTTTCATTGCCTGCAAGACGCTATTTTTCTTAGGCAAAAAATAGCGTCTTGCAGGCATATACCCGACTAATTTAGTCTACTATTGATGCATATCAAGGGAATTCAAAGCCGTTTATGCAAGAATGCTTAACATATAAGCAAGGATATCTCTCAATGAACGACACCACCACACTTTCCAATGCTGTTCAGCAAGCATCAGTTTCAAAAGACCCTATCGCCGCCTATGACCAGATTCGGCAGCGTTGCCCTGTTGTGCACGATGAACGCTTGCACTGGACACTTTTCAAACATGAAGATGTGATGAACGTCTTGAATGATCCCCAAACATTCAGCAATGCCGTTTCCCGGCATGTCTCGGTGCCTAATGGAATGGACCAGCCTGAACATACTATTTACAGGGCACTTATTGAGCCGTTTTTCAATGAATCACGTATGGCAGCTTTTGAACCGGTATGTCAAGAAATTGCTGCTGAGCTGGTGCGGCAATCGCATCAAAACCAGGAATTTGAATTTATTTCGGGATTTGCACAAATTTATGCAGTGCGGGCGCAATGCGCCTTTTTAGGCTGGCCGGAATCATTGCATGAACCTCTGAATCAATGGGTTCGTAAAAATCATCAGGCCACCCTGGCCCAGGATCGCCAGGCTTTGTCAGAAATTGCTGTTGAATTTGATGGTTATATCCGCACTTTGCTTGAAGAACGCCGCAAGGCAGGCACTCATGCCCCTGACGATTTAACAACAGCGTTAATGCTTGAAACGGTTAATGGCCAGCCCATCAGCGATGAAGCTATTGTAAGCATTTTGCGTAACTGGACCGTAGGTGAATTGGGCAGCATCGCCGCCTGTCTGGGAATACTGGTTAATTACCTTGCCAAAAACCTGAAGTTGCAGCATCAACTGCGTTACAAGCCCAAATTACTTCCTGCTACCATTGATGAAATCTTGCGTATTCATCCTCCTTTAATGGCCAGTCGTCGTGTGGCCACCCAAGCGGTAACGGTTGCAGGCCATCGCATAGAAGCGGGTGAACGTCTAACCCTGCTGTGGCCATCCGCCAATCGTGATGAAGCGGTCTTTGGCAAGCCCGATGAGTTTCGTAACGACCGTGATCCATCGCAAAACCTGCTGTATGGTGCCGGTATTCATGCCTGTCCGGGTGCACCGTTGGCCAGGCTGGAACTGCGCCTGATTATGCAAGAACTGTTAAAAGGCACCAGCCGCTTCGCCTTGGGAGAAAATGCAGCACCGGTACACGCCGTATATCCGGCCGGTGGTTTTGATTCCCTG
>JAVESC010000186.1:0-3190 GCA_034006805.1 Advenella sp. | reverse complement strand
TTGGAGAGAACCGGGTTCAGGAGTACGAGGATAAACGTGATGATATACTGCCCTGTGAGACACACCTTATAGGCCATCTGCAGGCAAATAAAGTCAAAAAAGCCGTACATCTATTTGATGTTATCCAATCAGTTGACTCTCTGAAGTTGATAAAGAATATCGACATGAGAGCCAGGGATGTTGACAAAGTACAGAGAGTCTATCTTCAGGTTAACATCGGCAACGAGCCACAAAAATACGGATTCCACCCTGATGAGATAAAAAACGCAATAAAAGAGATCCGCTTTTTAAGGAATGTCCGTGTGGAAGGCCTCATGTGCATCCCTCCTTTTGTACCCCCAGAACAAACCCGTTCCTATTTCAGGAAGATGAAGGCCCTTTTTGATGAAATGAAAAAGGAGAACCGGGACAATATCGATATCAGGACACTATCCATGGGCATGTCAAGTGACTACAGGATTGCCATCGAGGAAGGAGCCACGATGGTACGTGTGGGTTCTGCCATATTCGGGAAGAGGAAGTACTGAAAGTGCTGGTTTGTGGAAAAAACCCATCACTCAAAAAAGGCGAAGAAGAGTGAAATGTATGATGGGCTCGCTGAGATTCAAACTCAGGAGCTTCGCCGTGTGAAGGCTGGAGAATAAACAACGCAAGCACCGTGTTTTACGAGCCAAATTCGACAAATCTAGTTTTCATAAGAGTTCTCATATTCATTTTCATTCTCACAAGTATATATTCTCTATTACTGGTTTCTTAAAAAAGTGTGCGTTTATTTACCAATATACTATGACTATCGGATCTATGCCAAAATTTAGTATACTACACCTAAATATCTATTTTTATGACTCTGAAGTTGTATAGTTCTTCTTCTATATACATGTTTGAATGCGTTAAGGTAACATACTCCTATATATGTTCTCTCTCCAAATCATCAAACAATCAAAGGATTAAGAGTAATATAGGCATGAAATAAGTAAAAAAAATCATATATTTTCACACTTTCCTGAAATAATTTATATAGGATTAATAATAAGTTTATGGAGTTCAGAAGTACTTTCCAGGTCACCTGAACTCCATAACAGACGCCTAAGAGGCATGGTTATGTTAGCTTTGCGTGTATTTAACGCTTAGCTTGGCTTACCTGATTCTGCCTCTTGGGAAATAAAATAAATAGGTAACAAGAGGTAAAGAATGAAGATCCAGATCAAAGGAATTAGGATTGCTTCGCTGTTTATGGCGATGTTGCTGGCAGGCATGTTAATTATGCCGGTTGCAAGTGCACACTTCCTGGGCTATAGTGCCGTAGATGGGATGGAAATTCGCTATGGCAGAAGTACGCAATATACCACAGCTCAAAGCCATTCATTTAGTAAATGGAATGACCTTGGTAAAGTCAACATTGCACCAGATACTACCTGGACGGTTGAAGATCTCACTTATGGTGATTATTATAATTCGGGTGATATGGCGGCTGGGTGGTACAATCATTATCCACTTGTCAGAGATACAATTAGATTTAACGAATATATAATGAGCCAGTACACAGCTAACCAAAAGAAACACGTTGCTTTACATGAACTGGGCCATGCATTAGGCCTTGATCATAGTTATTCTCCTAATGTGATGTATGCGGATTATTCTGGCAGAACAGAATTAGGAACACATGACATACAGGATTACAATACACTATATCCTTAACGAAGGTGGTAACATATGTTGAGCAAAATTAAAATGGTTTTTGCGTTTTTTGTATTGGCGGGTTTGGTTGGTGCTGGTTTTTGGCTCACTCAAACAAATGAACATGAAGGTGGGACTGAATTCGCATACAGTGAGGCTTTATATTCATTTAATGTTACCGACGACAGGGAATTAGTTGGTATTGCGCATAATGTGTTCGTTGGTAAGGTTATTGCCCAAACAGGTACTACAACAGATCCATATCTACAAACACAGTTCAGCGTTGAGGTTTTGGAAAACATAAAAGGAAATCTTACTGGGACAGTTACGGTGAATCAAAAGGGAGGATACGAAAATATAGAGGGAAAGCAATATTTAATTATTACAAAAGACGACAAACTACTAGAGCCAGATGAAACTTATTTGTTTGTCACGAGGGTTAGTGATTTCGGAGGGCACCTTCTTGTACCTGTTTATGGAGATCTTTTAATTAAAGATCAAACTGATCGTCAAGCTAAGATGGAAAGGTTTAAAAGAGCGTTCGCACAAGAAATCCCTTCCCGTTATGATAAAACAATACAAAATGAGGCATCACAAGAACAATCATAATTTACTTTTAAAGCAACGAATGTGCACTGCACTTCTCGTTGCTTTTTATGATAATCTCATCCATCCTACTTTCCGCCGATGGTTGACTGATGCCATCTTTGAGCTGACTTACAAATAATGAAATCATTTGAAGATAAAACTGGGTGGCATATTTTATGCTTTTTTGATATCACAATAATAGGAGGCACTGGTGCCATAGGGACAGCCTTTAAACTGTCCTTTTAGAAATTCTTATTCCATATATATTATAAAATTTATATATATGTCACAGGGCCTTTCTTAAATTATCCTTTAAACATTTTACGCAGATGCCGTCCACATGTCCATGTAAAAGTTGAATTATATTCTTTTTGTCGTCGGTTAACAAATTTTTATGCACAATCTCGAATACTGCGTGTAGCGATTTTCCAACAGAATCCTCTTAGATATTGCATAAAATATAGCATTTTTTTAACGTTTTGTTCCTTAGTGGATCCAAATGAGATATGATTATATTTGCAAACTTTAAAAGAAATGCAATTTTACATGAAGCACGATTATAAGTGCTCCATTTATATTTAGTTAGTCTTATGTTCTAGAAGAGATATAATATTCGATAATGGAAAAAAAGAGGGGCAAAGCCAAAGTTCGCTGATGTTTCTTGTCCTAACAATGATTGTAAACTTTATGGTGTTACTGGAAAAGAAAACATCATAGGTAATGGCACCTATCAAATCAAGAATAAGCGAGTTCGAAAATAGAAACAAAAAATGTGGGCCCGCTGAGATTCGAACTCAGGACCTCCGCCGTGTGAAGGCGACGTCATAACCGTCTAGACCACGAGCCCATGAAATTAAATCGAAAACTAATATGGGTTAAGCAACCATAAAATAGAACTTCTTATGTATAAGCTTATCGCTTGCAG
>JAVESC010000185.1:0-3198 GCA_034006805.1 Advenella sp. | reverse complement strand
AACCACAAAACAACACTAATTTATGAATTCTTTATTAAAAAACTATAAATTAGAATTGGCGAAAAAGCATGAACAACCGATTATTGTACATCATTTATCGTTTTACCACACGACTCAAAAATAAAATTCGTTTATTCAATGCTTTATAACGTTGGCGGGCCACTTCAGAATTCAATCCTTCCTGAACCAGCTTTGCCTGTTCACTGCGTAAAGAATCCATTTCAATACGCTGTAATGCATCATTCCATTCATCCAAAGGATGAGGCAATTCTTCCATATCGATGGTTTCTACCGAAATGGAAGACAAAATGGCGTACAGATCAGAACTTTCGTCAACGGCCTGCAATAATGCGCCCATATGTCTTGCACCACTTGAAATTGCCAATGAAATAAACTCACGCACTAATATCAGATGGGGGCTATGGCTTAAAACTTCAAGCTGTTGATCTGCAATTTGATCTACAAGTGCCGGATGCATGGCCAGTAAACGCAATAGCCTTTTTGCCAATGGCGTTACCTGTTTACCTGAGTTTCTTTTGCCGCCAATAGAAAAAGACTTGGCTTTTTCCACTCGGGCCGGAGGAAAATCATCAAACGGCACGGCATCAAGGATTTCATTGAACCCATCAAATGCAGAAGACTCAAAAGCCGGCATGGCCGGACTATGCGTTACCACAGGCTGCAACACCACCGATGTACGCGCTGCAGTTTCTTCCTGATAAAAAGCAAGATCCTTGATCAACTCTTCAGAAGTCAGGGAAACAAGTTTGGCAAAATCATGCCCAATCTGGGTTTTTATACCAGACTCCGGAATTTGGGTAATTAAGGGTCTTGCTTCATGCAGGCACGCTGCCCTTCCCTCCGCCTCATTGAGCGGATAACGCTCAGCCAATGTCTGCAACATAAATGAAGACAACGCAATAGACTCTTGCACCTTTTCCCGAAAAATATCAGCACCAAATTCCCGAATATAAGAATCAGGATCATGCTCAGCTGGCAAAAACAGGAAACGAATGGAGACATCATCACGCAGCAATGGCAGACAGGTCTGCAATGCACGCCATGCGGCCTTCTTGCCAGCATTATCACCATCAAAGCTGAAAATAATCCGATCACTTGCCCGGATTAATTTCTGGATATGCTGGGGAGTCGTGGCGGTACCCAAGGTAGCTACCGCATTATCCATCCCTTGTTGTGAGAGGCCCACCACATCCATATAGCCTTCCACCACCAGCACAAACCCTTCGGCACGGATTCCCTGGCGATTTTCCCACAAGCCATATAGCTCCTGGCCCTTGGAAAAAACAGGTGTTTCTGGCGAGTTAAGGTATTTGGGCTCGCCCTTACCAATGATACGTCCGCCAAAACCGATTAATTTCCCCTTTGCATTGAAAATGGGAAACATGATCCGCTCACGGAACCGGTCATAACGACGCCCGTCTTCTGACTCTATGACCAGACCAGACTCAACCAACAGGGATTCTTCGTAATTGGCAAAAACCGCTTTGAGCCCCTGGCGTTTGGTACCCGACCAACCCAGCCCAAAACGCTTGGCCGTTTGCCCGCTTAAACCCCGTTGCTTTAAATAAGCAATAGCCTGCGCACCCGATCTTAACTGGGACAAATAAAAGGAATGCGCCTTTTCAAGCACCTGCTGATGCAGCATGGTTTCGGTTTGTTTTTGCCTGACCTGTTTTTGCTGGAAGGGACTGCGCGATTCTTCGGGCACAACCAATCCTACCGAAGCAGCTAAGGATCGAACCGTTTCGGGAAAGCTGGCCCCGGTATGTTCCATTAGAAAAGTAATGGCGGTACCATGCGCCCCACAGCCAAAACAGTGATAAAACTGCTTGGTAGGACTGACCGTAAATGAGGGGGATTTTTCGTTATGAAAGGGGCACAGACCAAGTAAATTGGCCCCGCCCTTTCTTAACTGAACATACTTGCCAACCACATCGACAACATCGACGCGGGCCAGCAAATCCTGAATAAAACTATCAGGAATCAATATAAGCGTGGAGGCAGTTGCTGACTACGAATGCGTTTGTAGTGACGCTTAACAGCAGCGGCGTGCTTGCGCTTGCGCTCTGCAGTCGGTTTTTCATAGAATTCACGCGAACGCAATTCTGTTAGCAAACCGGTTTTTTCAATAGTGCGCTTGAAGCGACGCAATGCAGCCTCGAATGGCTCATTTTCTTTTAATCTTACTTGTGGCATGTATATGAAAGCAATTAAGCTCAGTTAATGGTAAATAAAAATTAGCCGGATAAATAAATAAAATCACATAACGTTGTTGGCAGGCTATGCCAAATACAGGTGTTTCGCCATACTTAACTTTACGTTACGGGTATAACCTTATCTATTCCCAACTAAAACCTTGCGTTTTATTTTGCCTGGATTTAACAAAACAAAATAAAAAATATAAGCAATCTCGGATTGTAGCATGAATTAGCTATTTTTGACACCTTTTCTAACCCAAGCTTCTAATTGATGTGGTCTTAAACTATCATAATCTTCAAAAGGCTGATGAATCCAGGGGTTTGTCGGTAATTTATCAACGTAATAATCAGGCTCAACCTTAGCGTGACCTTTCCACCACAAAACAGCAGAACGCATTTCTACGATACTTGGAAATTGACTTAACAGATGCTCTTGCACCCTGCTAAAGGTAAGCCCCGTATCCACCATATCATCCACCAATAAGACACGCCCCTCTAGGGTGCCTTTAGTGATGGTAATAAATTGGGCGATATCAAGCTGCCCCTGGACAGTACCCGCCGCTTCGCGATAACTGCTGGTAGCCAGAATACCCAGAGGAACATCAAATATACGGGAAAGCACGTCTCCTACGCGGACACCACCGCGCGCCAGACAAACTATCGTATCGAATTTCCAACCCGATTTATAGACGATCAAACCCAGCCTTTCGACCAGGTGATGATACTCGTCCCAACTAACCCATAAATCGCTATCTGTACTTGGAGGTAACGACATATATACTCACCTGCCCTGATTAATCCAGGAATGGATGACGTCGAAGAATGGTTTCCATGCGATCGGGACCCGTTGAAATCATATCGATAGGTACTTCGCAGATTTCAGCGACACGATCCAGGAAATGACGGGCATTTTCAGGTAATTGATCATACTCTTTGACACCAACAGTGGTCTCTTTCCAGCCCGGCATCATTTCGATAA
>JAVESC010000049.1:0-21655 GCA_034006805.1 Advenella sp. | reverse complement strand
TGCAATCGATATCGTTATTTCTGACGATGGGCTTCAGCACCTGAAACTGCAAAGAGATATTGAGATTGTCGTGCAGGACAACCGCCGGACCGGTAATGGCAAACTCTTGCCGGCAGGCCCCTTGCGTGAGCCGGCAAGCCGGCTGAAGCAGGTTGATTTTATTATCACCAACCTCAAATCAACATCCCTGAACAATTTCCAGACTGAATTCGCGCATGAAATTGCCATGTCCCTGGAACCTGTATCCGCAACCCACCTGGTCACAGGCCAAACCATTACAATCCAAGAATTCATTAAAGAACATAAAGACCAGCCCATGGCCGCCCTTGCAGGCATCGGCCAGCCAAATCGTTTTTTTGCCACACTGGCGCAGCTTCAGCTAACCATTTCCCAAGCCATCCCTTTTCCCGATCATTATGCTTATACAGCCAATGACTTCAAGGCAATTAATGCAGAGATCATCCTGATGACCAGCAAAGATGCCTGTAAATGCAGCACACTGACCGATAGCCGTATATGGACCGTAAACGTTGAACCACACTTTTCGAATCCACATTTTTTTGATCTAATTGAAGAAAAAATCCGTCAGTTGCCGTTATACTCTTCGAATTAACCAATAATTCAAGCTATAAAATGAAAAAACCTCCATTAGATAAACTGGTTTGTCCCGTTTGCAAGGGCCCCTTGAAACACGACCCAAAAGCGCAGGAACTCATCTGCGAAAACGATAAAAAGGCTTACCCGATTCGCGATGGCATCCCCATTATGCTGCCCAGCGAAGCCCGCGCCCTTTCAGCACCAGACCAGCCCGCTTCATAATGACCAACTTTATCGCTGTCATCCCTGCACGCGCAGCTTCTACCCGTCTGCCCGGCAAAATGCTGGCCGATATCGCTGGCAAACCCCTTGTCATTCATACCGCTGAACGTGCCCGGGCTTCCGAAGCCAGCCGTGTCATTATTGCAACCGATGACCGGAAAATAGCAGATTGTGCACGTCAGCATGGCTTTGAAACCCTGCTTACCCGGGAAGACCATCCATCGGGCACCGACCGGCTGGCAGAAGTAGCCAACACCCTGGGCTTTGACAACACGCAAATTGTTGTCAATGTCCAAGGAGACGAGCCCCTGATTGACCCTGAACTGATCAATCAGACTGCCCATGCCCTGGCCACTCACCCCGACGCATCCATTGCCACCTGCGCTTACCCTATCAGTAGCAGCGAACATTTTTTCAATCCGAATATTGTCAAGGTGGTGCGTGATACCAAGGGTTTTGCCATTTATTTTTCAAGAGCGCCCATTCCCTGGGCACGTGACGCTTTCAACCATGACCGCTCACAGTTACCCCCGTCTTTTTCTGCATTGCACCATATTGGCATGTATGCCTACCGTTCATTTTTTCTAACGCAATTTCCATTGCTTGCGCAAGGCACGCTTGAAACAACCGAAGCGCTGGAACAGCTAAGGGCACTTGAACATGGACATAAAATTTACGTATTGCAAACCGGGCAAGCCCCTTTGGCCGGCGTAGACACGCCTGAAGATCTGGAAAGAGTTAGGAATTTTCTGGAAAACCGGTAACTTTTTGCAATGCATCATATAAAATACACTCATTTATTTATAAACTAATATACTTTTTACCCAGGAGGGATTCATGCGCTTAATACTGTTAGGGCCACCTGGTGCCGGCAAAGGCACTCAAGCCAGCTTTATCACCCAGGAATATTCCGTTCCCCAAATTTCCACCGGTGACATGTTGCGTGCCGCGGTTAAGGCCCAAACGCCCGTTGGCCTGGAAGCCAAACAAATCATGGATAATGGCGGACTGGTTTCCGATGACATTATCATCCGGCTGGTTAAAGACCGCTTGCAAGAAAATGACTGCGAAAATGGCTATTTGTTTGACGGCTTCCCACGCACCATTCCCCAGGCCGATGCCCTGAAATCAGCCAATATCAATCTTGATTACGTAATTGAAATTGATGTTCCAGAAGAAGATATCATCGAGCGCATGAGCGGGCGTCGCATTCATCCTGCCAGCGGCCGTTCTTACCATACCAAATTCAATCCGCCCAAAGTGGAAGGAAAAGACGACATCACCGGTGAGCCACTGGTTCAACGCGATGATGACCAGGAAGAAACCGTTAAAAAACGCCTCGAAGTCTACCGAAACCAAACGCGTCCCCTGGTTGACTACTACTCAGGCTGGGCTGCCCAAAATGACCCCAAAGCGCCAAAATACGTCAAGGTATCCGGCTTGGGCAAAGTAGACGAAATTACAAAACGCATACAAGACGCATTGTCCAAATAATCAATCAGGAGAAGACAGATGGATATTCAAGGAAAAGTTTTCATCGTTACCGGCGGCGCCTCTGGCCTGGGTGCCGGTACCGCCAGAATGCTGGTTAAAAATGGTGCCAGGGTTGTTATTGCCGACCTGCAAGATGAAGCAGGCCAGCAAATCGCCACCGAACTGAACCAAAAATATGTTCATTGCGATGTCACTAGCGAAACCGATGCACAGGCGGTTATTGCAGCAGCCACCGAGCTGGGCCCCTTGTTTGGCCTGGTTAATTGCGCCGGTATCGCACCAGCCTCCCGTACCGTCGGTAAACAGGGTGCCCATTCCCTTGAGTTATTCCAGAAAGTCATTAGCATCAACCTGATTGGCTCATTTAACATGTTGCGTCTGGCTGCCGCTGCCATGGAAAAAAACACCCCTGAAGCCACTGGCGAACGGGGTGTGATTATCAATACCGCATCGGTAGCTGCCTACGAAGGCCAAATTGGCCAGGCAGCCTATTCCGCCTCAAAAGGCGGCGTGGTGGGCATGACCTTGCCTGTTGCCCGTGATCTGGCCCGTTCTGGCATTCGCTGCAACACCATTGCCCCTGGCATTTTCGGTACACCCATGATGTTTGGTATGCCACAAGAAGTCCAAGACTCCCTGGCTGCAAATATCCCGTTCCCTTCGCGCCTGGGTACCCCCGAAGACTATTCAAAATTGGTCTACAGCATCATTACCAATGAAATGATTAACGGTGAAACCATTCGCCTTGACGGGGCCATTCGCCTGCAGCCAAAATAATCTTTTACAAGAAACACCATTAGCGCCCGTCACAATGTCCTCTCATTGGCTTTACGGGCGCTAATTTTTTTAACTTTTCTTTTTAGTGAATCATGAGCCTACTTCGTTCTGCCGCAACCATCAGTGGTCTTACTCTATTATCCCGCATCACCGGGCTGGCCAGAGATATCCTGATTGCAAGAACATTTGGAGCCAGCGCCATGACCGATGCGTTCTGGGTTGCTTTCCGTATTCCCAACCTACTGCGCCGCCTGTTTGCCGAAGGTGCTTTTGCCCAGGCTTTTGTACCCATCCTGGGTGAAGCACGCAACAATCACTCCGAAGAAAAAGTAAAAGTCCTGCTTGATCATGTTGCCACGCTCCTGACGGTTGCCCTTATGCTGGTCACCTTGCTCGGCATGATCGCCACGCCCTGGATTGTCGCAGCGATGGCCTCGGGCATGACCCGCCCCGAAAACCAGACCGCCTTTGAAGCGGCCGTCTGGATGACCCGCGTCATGTTCCCCTATATATTGTGCATGTCATTAATCGCCTTTGCCTCGGGCGTCCTTAATACCTGGCGCAAATTTGCCATTCCGGCCTTTACGCCCGTGCTGCTGAATATTGCCATGATACTGGCCAGCCTGTTTTTAACCGGTTTCTTTTCAACCCCCATTTATGCCCTTGCGGCAGGTGTCATGGCCGGAGGAATCGCCCAGCTAACCATACAGTGGCTGGCACTGGCCAAACTGGGACTGGTACCGCGCCTGTCGCTTAACATCGGCAAGGCCTGGCAAGATCCAGTCGTGCGACGTATTGTCAAACAAATGGGGCCGGCAACCCTGGGGGTTTCCGTGGCGCAGATATCCATCCTCATTAATACCAATATTGCCACCTGGCTGGCAGCCGGCAGCGTTACATGGCTTTCTTTTGCAGACCGCCTGATGGAGTTCCCCACTGCCCTGCTGGGGGTTGCCCTGGGAACCGTGTTATTGCCCAGCCTGTCTTCCGCCCATGCCAAACAAGATTCCCAGGCTTACAGCCAGCTCATGGACTGGGGTTTAAAACTGGTTTTCCTGCTTGGCATGCCTGCCGCCCTGGGCATGGCTTTCCTGGCGGATGGCCTGGTTGCCAGCCTGTTCAATTACGGCGCCTTTGGCAGTGACGATGTGTTTTCCACGCGCAGTGCCGTTATGGCCTACGCGGTTGGCCTTATTGGCATACTTAGCGTTAAAATCCTGGCGCCGGGGTTTTATGCCAAACAGGATATCCGCACACCCGTCAAAATTGCCATCTTTGTCTTAATTAGCACCCAACTGTTAAATATTATTTTTGTTCCGTTACTGGACCACGCTGGCCTTGCCCTATCTATCGGGCTGGGCGCCAGCATTAATGCACTTTTCCTGTATATTGGTTTGCGCAGAAAGAAAATTTACACACCCCAAGTAAACTGGCTTGCATTTTTCATGCGCCTGGCACCTGCCCTGCTGTGCATGACCGGCTGGCTCTTATTCATCCAGCAATATATTAATTGGACACAAGCCAGCCCAAATACGCTTAACTATGCAATAGGCGGCTTTATTTCTGGTATTATTGGGCAGTCTGCTTTTATATTTTCCGTTTCAAGACTTATTACCCTATTCCTGGTACTGGTTGGGTGCGGCATTATTTATTTTAGTGTCTTGCTGGTTTGTGGCTTCAGAATACATGATTTCACCCGTCGAAAATAAAGCCAAATGTCGCTCCAGGCAAACGCAATTGTTGCAGATCTCACGTAAATTCGTGTATTTAAAAAGAAATCTTGCAAAAAGTGAAGTTTATGATAAAATAACGAACTTTGCTGAATTAACTTAATAGAAGAATCTGATATGGCCAATACTGCCCAAGCCCGTAAACGTGCACGTCAATCTGTAGCACGCAACAAACACAACTCTAGCCTGCGTTCTTTGCTGCGCACAAACATCAAGCACGTTCGCAAGGCTATTGAAGCTGGTGACCAAGCCAAGGCAAACGAAATTTTTGTCAAGGCAACCAGCGTCATCGATCGCGTGGCTGATAAAAACATCATCCACAAAAACAAAGCAGCGCGTCAAAAAAGCCGTTTGGCAGCTGCCATCAAAGCAATCGCTTAAGTTTGCTTCACTCTGACAGCTTTTACAAGCTGTCGAGTTTTTCAGCAAAAATAAAAGGACGCTACTGCGTCCTTTTATTTTTTTCAGCCTCAATTTCTTCAATTTCTTTCATTGAAGTGGTCAGGTGGTTGTCGCTTGCAAAATCAACGACAAATTTCCAGGCCTTGGGCTCGAGTTCGCGCAAGCGCGTATCTACAATCACACATTTCACACCATTAAGAATATTGGGCACAACATAAGGTGAGTAAGTAAGATGGCTGCCCATAAACCCGGCAGGACGAAATTGTGACATCACACCGGCCAAACGTTCGGCCCAGTCGCTGGGACGAAAACGATGACCTTCCTGTGTTACACCATGAATTATTAGTTGTTGCACTTAATCAGACTTTACGAGAAACCCGCATTTTTTTAAAAACAAATACAGGAAGATGGACATACTAAACGCAGAATTGTATATGATAAAGAATTATACAAATATATCTATCCCTCTATTTTAAACCATATTCAATTTTCTTTCTCACTTTGTACCCATGACAAGCTCTCATATCACCGGCCCCATGCGGCACTTTTTACAATTCCAGGACTTCACCCCCGAAGAAATCCTGTATGTTCTCAAACGCGCACTGCTTATTAAAGAAAAATTCAAGCGCTATGAACCCCATATGCCCCTGCATGATCGAACGCTTGCCATGGTATTTGAAAAAGCCAGTACCCGCACCCGTGTTTCCTTCGAAGCGGGCATGTACCAGCTTGGTGGCTCTGTCATCAACCTGACCTCGGGCGATTCCCAGCTGGGCCGTTCCGAACCCATTGAAGACACCGCCCGGGTCATCTCCCGCATGGTGGATATCGTCATGATCCGCACCTTTGAACAAACGCGCATCGAACGCTTTGCCGCCCACTCCCGGGTTCCGGTCATCAACGGCCTTACCAATGAATTCCATCCCTGCCAAATCCTGGCCGATTTACTTACTTTCTTCGAGCATCGCGGTCCCATCGAAGGCAAAACCGTTGCCTGGATAGGAGACGCCAACAACATGGCCTATACCTGGATCCAGGCCGCCAAAATGCTTAATTTCACCCTGCATGTCTCCGCCCCCAAAGGCTACCAACTAGATCACAAACTCATTGGCAATATCAACGAAAGCACCCTTAAGGAATTTGATGATCCCATCGAAGCCTGCAAAGGTGCCCATCTTATTACCACCGATGTCTGGACCAGCATGGGCTTCGAAGATGAAAATGAAAAACGCCGCATCGCCTTTGCCGATTGGTGCGTAGACGCCAAAATGATGAAAGCGGCGGCTGAAGATGCTGTTTTCATGCACTGCTTGCCCGCCCACCGGGGTGAAGAAGTCACCGCCGAAGTAATTGATGGCCCCCAAAGCGTGGTTTGGGATGAAGCAGAAAACCGTTTGCATGCCCAAAAAGCCTTAATGGAATTCCTGTTACTGGGTAAAAACCCCAAACAGTAAGTAAACAACACACAAATGGGTTAAAATTTTGCATCTTTATTGGAGCACTAAATAATATGAGTACAATTTTGCAACACCTGCCCGTGGGGCAGCGTGTGGGTATTGCGTTTTCCGGCGGTCTGGACACCAGCGTCGCTGTTCACTGGATGCAGGCAAAAGGCGCCTTTCCATGCGCTTACACGGCCAACCTGGGTCAGCCTGACGAAGACAACTACGACGACATTCCCCGCAAAGCACTGGAATATGGCGCCGAAAAAGCCCGCCTGATCGATTGCCGCCAACAACTGGTTGAAGAAGGCATTGCCGCCATCCAATGCGGCGCTTTCCACATCACTACCGCCGGCGCTACCTATTTCAACACCACCCCCCTGGGCCGTGCCGTTACTGGCACCATGCTGGTTACCGCCATGCGTGAAGATAACGTCAATATCTGGGGTGATGGCAGTACCTACAAGGGCAACGATATCGAGCGTTTCTACCGCTACGGCCTGCTGGCCAATCCAAACCTGCAAATTTACAAACCCTGGCTAGACCAGAACTTCATCGACGAACTGGGCGGCCGCAAAGAAATGTCCGAGTACCTGAATGCCAACGGCTTCAGCTACAAAATGAACGTCGAAAAAGCTTACTCGACAGACTCCAATATCCTGGGCGCTACCCATGAGGCCAAAGACCTGGAATTTCTGGATAAAGGCATTCGGATTGTCGAGCCCATCATGGGCGTTGCTTTCTGGAAAGATGATGTCAAGGTTGCCGCCGAAGAAGTGACCGTCCGCTTCGAGGCAGGCCGTCCCGTTGCCATCAATGGCAAAGAGTTCGACAACATCGTAGATCTCTTCTATTACGCCAATGAAGTGGGTGGACGTCATGGTCTGGGCATGTCCGACCAGATTGAAAACCGCATCATCGAAGCCAAAAGCCGCGGCATTTACGAAGCTCCCGGCATGGCCCTGTTGCATATTGCCTACGAACGCCTGATCAGTGGCATTCACAACGAAGGCACCATTGAACAGTACCGCACCAATGGCCGTCGCCTTGGTCGCCTGCTTTATGAAGGTCGCTGGTTTGACACACAGTCCATGATGCTGCGCGATACCACCCAGCGCTGGATTGCCAGTGCCATTACGGGTGAAGTCGCCATTGAATTGCGCCGTGGCAATGACTACTCCCTGCTAGACATGACCAGCGCCAACCTGACTTACCATCCAGAACGACTCACGATGGAAAAAGAAGGTGAAGACTCATTCTCTCCGCTGGATCGAATTGGTCAGCTAACCATGCGCAACATGGATATTCGTGACACCCGCGACAAGCTGCAAATTTACAGCAATATTGGCCTGCTCAGCACCAATAAAGAAGGCGAAGTCACCCCCTTCATCGGCCATAACAAAAAAGACTGATCGCCTATCCACCAATTCATGCAAAGCATCAGTTGGTGGATGCACAACCAGGGCCAGAAACCGTTGCAAAAAGCACTCAAATACACATGAGTGCTTTTTTTTATTTCACCCCCATTCTCTATTTTATGATAATGATTATCATTTAGATTACAATTCTCATTTTCATTAACTCTATAATTAATTTAAATGAACACCCTCTTTTTATTGCTTGTTCTCACCCATCAGGATCCTGCCACTGACATCAAGGCATCTTTTGTCAATGCCGCCAGCCAGCAAGAATGCCTGAATACAAAAAAGGCCGTTAGCACGATTCTGGACAACAGGAAAATAAAACATACCGCAGAGTGCCTGGAAAACCCCCACAATACACAATTTGAAAAATTCCAGCACCAACCCGAAACGGCTGGAATACAAACAGATCACACGCATTATTTGCTTAACATCAACAACAATCAGCTTGCCATCACCGCTTACGCAGATGGCCAACAATGCCAAATCAGCCACCCGCCTGCCAAAGATAAAAAACCGCAACCTTATTGCGTGTTTTCCAACCAGAAAATTATTAATTAAACCCCAATTATCGGCTCATTGACTGCATTCACAAATCAACAAGAAAACAAATAAACTCATGAAAAAATCAATTTCCAGAAACACCCGGACAAAAAAATATTTTCCGCTTTGCCTTTTAACCTGCCTTTTAAGCCACAGCCTGTATGCACAAGGCACGGCCTCGCAAAACCCTGGCCGTGAGGCACAGCCTGTTGCCCTGCTGGATGAAGTGGTTGCCATTGGCACCAAAACCGAAAGCACCATACGCGAGAACCCATACTCGGTCACCGTCATTGACCAGAACACCTTACAGAAACAAACCTCTGACAACGTCGCCGAACTGCTTAAAGACGTACCGGGCATCCAGCTTGTTGACTCCAGTATTGCCGGCCATAAACGGGTAAAAATCCGTGGCGAAGACCCGACCAGGGTCGCCATTCTGATTGACGGGCAAGAAGTCACCGACCACTCCAGTTATGGCTCGCCCTTCCTGGTGGAAACCCATAATATTGAACGTATTGAGCTGGTACGCGGCCCGGCTTCGGTCATGCACGGTTCAAAAGCGATTGGTGGGGTGGTTAACATTATTACCAAGAAAGGCGCCTCACGCCCGTTTGAAGCCGATTTGGGCGGCACTTATTTTTCTGCGACCAATGGTTGGCAAGGTGCCGGTTCGCTGGCAGGAACGGTTAATCAGTTTGATTACCGACTGTCGTTTTCCCGTAGCATACATCATGACCGCCATGTGCCACGCAGTATATACAGTGGCTACGAAGACAGGCTTGATAACACCGCTTATCAATCAGGTAGTGCTTCATTACATCTGGGATACCGTTTCGGCCAGGAAAACAATCACTACCTGGGTATGAAAGCCGATAAAAACCGGCTGAAGGCCAAAAGTTGGGTAAACCTTGCCGCATTAAGCAGTACGTACAAAGACTTCCTGATTGACCTGCCCAAAAGGGATCGCAGTAAAGTCAGCGTCTTTTATGAAGCAGACAACCTTGGTAAACATCTGGAAAAAATTCATTTTGATATTTACAAGCAGAAAGTTGACCGCGAGTTCATGAACCAGGTTCACCTTTCGCCTAATTCCATGGTCAATGTCAAAGTCCGCTCCGAATCCATTGATGAGCTCACCAACTACGGTGGTAACCTGCAACTGGATTTACGTTTCCACCCCGACCATAAAACCATTGTCGGACTACACCATCTGGCTGATGAGCTTAAGGCCCACAAGCTGTCCAGCACCACGACGTCTATTCAGCGCCCGGGCATGCTATTCCCTGTCACCAGCAGCACGGTCAACACACCTTACATTAAGGCAGCCATTAATACCACATCACTCTTTGCGCAAGATGAATGGCGTTTAAACGATGATCTAAAGTTAACAGCGGGTTTACGTTATTTTCATGTAAAAAACGATCTGAAGAAAAGTGACCCGGGACTTATCAATAATGATGAAACCTATCGCAAATTCATCAAATCATTTGGCCTGGTATATACTGGTTTGACTAATACCAGCCTGCGTGCCTCTTACTCTGAAGGCTTCACCATTCCCAATCTGGCCAAACTGTACACCACCACAACGGCCGGCGGGCAAACCGTATATAACAACCCCAACCTGAAGCCTGAAACCTCTAAAAACTACGAACTGGGCGCACGCTACAGCAACAATAATCTGGTGCTGGATTCTGCCATTTTTTACAGTACCGCCAAAAACTACATCACCAGTTTAAGTTGCAGTGTCAGTACGGCATGCGCATCAACTGCATTGGCTACAGATAATATTTACGTCAATGCCGATTCTGCCAAAACATATGGCCTGGAATTGCTGGCCGAGTACACCCTACCCGACACCTTCATCACCCCTTATGTAAGCGGAACCTGGATGACGCGTGAAGAAACCCATTCCGGCATCAAAACCAAAGATACCGACACCCCCAAACTATTTGGCAGGATTGGCGTCAGAAATGAATTTATGCTGTTTGACAAACCGGTGTGGTCTGATCTTTACCTGCGTGCCGCCAGCAAAAACAGGTCATCTTCAGGTACTTTGCCAGGCTGGGGCACACTTAACTTAAGTGCCGGCATCAATTTTGGCAAAGATGACAGCAGCTCTGTCAGTATCAGCCTGTTAAATATCACCAACAAAAAATATATGGCCTCTTACTCTGAACTACCGGCTTCGGGCACCAATATAGAAATCGCCACCCGCTTCAGATTCTGGTAAACCGGTCCTGGCGTGACAACTGCGCGCCAATCCGGGGCCCCGGAAAAACAACCGTAACACGGGTTCCCTGGATGGCGGGTTTACTGACCAGGCTCCACCAGGCACCGTGTGCCCTTGCAATTTCCTGCACGACCTGCAACCCCAGCCCAGAGCCACTGGCTTCCACGCCAGAGGCTCGGTAAAATGCCTCAAAAACATGTTGCCGGTCTTCCGGCGCTATGCCGCAACCATCATCTTCCACCGATAGCGATGGCGGATTTTGTCCCACGGTAAGCACAATATTTTTTGCGCCCTTGGCATATTTCAGGGCATTGTCAATCAAGTTACCCAGCAACTCTTCCAACAATAGCTGGTCGCCATCAATCCACACGGCAGAAGAAGGCGCCTCTAACAAGAGATCAATATGCTGCTGCCGAGTTTTGGGCACCCATTCCGAACCGCTGGTTTGCACCCATTCACACAAGTCTATCCGGGTAAAACTGTTTTGCGGCCGTATGCCCGGGTCAGCCCGTGCCAGCACCAGCAATTGCTGCCCAAGGTGAATCATCCGGTTACTGATGGATTTAATTCTTTCGGCCCGTTTCCTGACATCTTCTGGCAAAGACTGAGCCAGCATCAGCTCGGACTCAAGTCGTAAACCTGCCAGCGGTGTCCTTAATTGATGAGCGGCATGACCGATAAAGCGCCTTTGTGCCGCCATGGATTCATCCAGGCTCCGGAACAATTCATTAATCCGCGACACCAGCGGGGCCAACTCGGTAGGCACATTAGTCATATCAATAGCCTGCAGATCCTCTTCATTACGCTGGGCAATCTGGGTAGAAATAAGATTAACCGAACGCAGTCCGGAACGAATCCCATACACTACCAGCCAGGCAAATAAAATAACCAGTATGACCTGTCCGGCCAGTATCAATAAAAGAATATCTCGCAAATCCCAGCGAGCCACCGAAAATTCATGGGTAATCAGCCAGGTCACGCTGAAATCAAGCAAAAACAATACCAGCAGGGCAGGTATCAGGCGAATAATCAAATATCGGGAAAGAGAGCCTTTTGCCAAAAGCCGGGTATTTTTTTTCAATAACTTCAGGGAATTAAGTGTATGCATGACTTACCTTTTGCAAAACAAAGCCTAACACGCCAACCCACATGGCCCACTGGCCGCGCATCATCAGGTTTGGGCATCAATTTCCAGCAAATAACCAAAACCCCGCACAGTCTGAATAGAAACGCCAAGCCCCTCAAGGCGCTTGCGTAAACGGTACACATAAACTTCAACCGCATTTTCACTGAAGTCGGCATCCCATGCGGACAGGGAGTTCACAATCTGGCGTTTGGTTACCACCCTGCCTGCCCTGACCATTAGCATTTCCAGTACCGATAACTCACGCACCGATAAATTCAACCGCTCGCCCTTGGCCCTGACCTCTCTGCCCACCATATCAAACGCCAGCGAGCCCACCTCCAGAACAGGGCTAGGCAAGCCTGCCTGCCTGCGGGCAAAAGCGCGAACGCGGGCGGCAAGCTCTGCCAGCTCAAAGGGTTTGGTCACATAATCATCAGCACCGGCATCCAGGCCTGCCACACGGTCTTCCACCCCATCGCGGGCGGTTAGAATCAGGGTGGGTTCTTGCTGCCCCTGTGCCCTTAACTGCCTAAGGACATCCAGCCCGCTCATGTCGGGCAAATTCAGGTCCAATACCAGCAAATCATAAGTTTGTGCCGATACCGCCCCCAACGCCTGATTACCATTACTTACCCAGTCCACCGCATAACTCTGCGCGCTCAGGAATTCCTGCAAGGCAGAGCCCAGGATACTGTCATCTTCAATTACCAATATTCTCATTTTGAGCTTTCTTGTTGAATTAATCGCTTTAAAATATCAAATGGTATATCAATTTACGCAAAATTTAATCTTTGGTCTAAATATGATGAAACTCTATATATCCAGAATAGCCTCTCCACTGGGAGAAATCATTCTAATGACCGATAACGAAAACAGGCTCAGGGTACTTGATTTTGCCGATCATGAAACGCGGATGCTTGCTTTACTGCATCGGCAATACAAACAAACGGAAATCATTCCTGCCAGCACACCCTGCCCCTATGAAAAGAACCTAAAAGACTATTTCAATGGCGACCTTAACGCACTAAGCAATATCCCGGTGGCAACCGGCGGCACCAAGTTTCAGCGTGCAGTATGGCATGCCCTACAAAAAATTCCCTATGGTCAAACCATGAGTTATGGGGAACTGGCAGCCAAGATTGGCAACCCGAAAGCCTCACGGGCGATTGGCCTGGCCAATGGTGCCAACCCCATTTCAATGGTTATTCCCTGCCACCGGGTAATTGGCAAAGACGGCAGCATGACCGGCTATGGCGGCGGACTGGAACGCAAAATATGGCTGTTACGGCATGAAGCTTCTTTCTCTGGTATTATCCCCAGCCATATACCTATAGTTAACAGGAGCCAACATGAGCAAAATAACAATTTATCATAATCCACGTTGTGGTACTTCACGCAACACCCTGGCACTTATTCGCAATACCGGTATTGAGCCCGACGTTATCGAATACCTCAAGGATACCCCCAGCAAACAAACACTGGCCAACATCATCGTCAAATCCACCCATACGGTCAGGGATATCATTCGCGCCAAAGAAGCCGTTTACCAGGAGCTAGATTTAGCCAATCCCAAATGGACAGACGATGAACTGCTGGACTTCATGGTCAAACACCCCGTTTTAATCAACCGACCTATTGTGGTGGTTAACAATGAAACCGCCAGGCTGTGCCGTCCCTGCGAAGAAGTACTTGAGATCTTGCCCTTGCCCCAGCTTAAAGCCTTTAACAAGGAAAATGGCGATGCGCTTATTGATGAAAACGGCAAGCGCATCGTGTAGCGCGCCTGCCCTGGCAAATGGCTTTTTAAACGCCTTTGACCTGAATGCTGCTGCCCCTGGGCGAGGGCAGCACATCAATACGCAGCGCCATTTGCTCTTTCAGCTCGGTTACATGGGAAATAATGCCAACGGTTCGTCCGCTGGCCTGCAAATCCAGCAAGGTCCGAATGGCCAAATCCAAAGAATCCATGTCCAGACTGCCAAAACCCTCATCAATAAACAGGGTATCCAGCCTGATACCACCGGCATAGGCCTGGACAACATCAGACAAACCCAGCGCCAGCGATAGCGCCGCCATGAAAGACTCGCCCCCCGACAAGGTAGCCGCCGGCCGGGCAATACCCGTGTATTCATCCATAACCTCCAGCTCCAGGCCTGACCTGCTATTCCCCTTGGCCCTGTCTTCTTTCCGGATCAATTGATAACGCCCCTTGCTCATGATGCGCAAGCGCACCGTCGCATCAGCCAACACATCATCAAGCAAAACGCTTAGCACAAACCGTTGCAGGCTGATCCGGCTGTCACCACGACCATTGGCAATATGGCTAAGCGTGCCGTAAATGGCATATTCCCGCGCCAGTCCGGCATTTTGCTCATTCATGCGGCCAATTTTTACCGCCACCGATTCCAGTTGATTCAATTGCTCGGCATGATGCTGCCAGGCATGTTGGGCCTGGTCACGCAACTGTTTACGCTGCTCATGCCTGCTTTCCATTTGCGCCAAATCAGGCAGGATTTTGCCCTCAAGCTGCTTACCAATATTTTTGTACTGCCCTTCCAGCTCATACTGCTGACGGTTGAACTGCTCTACATACCGCTCAAGCGCCTGCATTTCATTAGCAGCAAGCACCGCCTGCCTGCATGCTTGCTCACTGTTAAAGGCGTGCTGCTCAAGCTGCGCCTGACAGGCCTGCTGCGCTTGCCGCAAGGCAAGAATTGCCTGTTCCTGCTGGCTTTCCAGGCCAGCCTGGCGCTCCTGTACCTGCACGTTCTCTTGCCTGGCCTGGTCAAACGCACGCTGGGAGGTCTCATATTCATTTTGCAGTAAGGCCAGACGCTGTTTAGAAGCGGCCAGCGTTTGTTCCAGCACGGTGGCATCACGAAACGGCTCAGGCAGTTCGGCCAGCCGAAGCTTGAGCTCATTTTCCAGGGAAGCCCGGGAAAGCCTGATGACCTGCTGCTTTTCCTGGGTTAGCTGCAAGGCTTCGTCAAGCTGCGACATTTCTTGTTCAAAAACAGCCTGCTGCTCTTGCAACAAAGACTGCGATTGCCTGGCCCGCTTGCACTGGTTAACCCGTTTTCGGGCCTGCTCACACACTTCCTGCAAGACGCCGGCCGGTATAACGGCCTTGTCCCCAAGCGTCTCGAGCTGTTCATTTATTTGCACCGCCAACGCTTCTTGCAAGGTACGGCTCTGAACCAGGGCATTTTCTATTTTCTGCAGCCGCTGACGGGCATTTTCAAGCCTTTGTGCAGATTGCTCAAGGTCTTCCTTGTTAAGTAATACGCGTTGAGCCTGCGCTGGTTGCGGATGAGTAGTGCTACCGCAAACCGGACAAGGTTCATTTAACTGCAAACGACTGGCCAACTGCGCTGCCTGCTCCTGATGCCACTGAATTTGCAGCTGGACATCTTCCTGGTGCAGTTTCTGGCAGGCTTGTCGCGCCCTCTCCACCGATGCGGCTTCAACCAGCACACGTTCTTTCAACTCCTGGTTTTTACCCAGCAAAACATCGTACCGGGTTTTTAATTGCTGGACCTGTTCAGCCTGATCCAGTTGCTGTACGGCATCAGACAGGCCCTCAACAAAAGTTTGCAACCCGACAATTTTTGTCCTGCCCTGCTCCAGTTGTTGCTGTTTATCTTGCCGGGCTGCCAGCTGTGTCGCATACGTCTGGTTAATTTGCTGAAAAGCCGCCTGCTGCCGCTCATTTTCCACTTGCTTTTGTGTAAGCAAGACCATTTTTTCACGGTAACGCTCAAGCTCATGAATGTGTACATTCAAGGCATCTTTTTGCTGGTACTTGCTGGTTGCCTGCTCAAGCTCCTGCCGGGTTTCTTGCCATTTTTTCCCTGCGCTGGCCATTTTCAGGGCCAGCGCATGCAACGCTTGCCGAAGATTTTCGCGGCGTTTTTCCGCCACTTCCTGCGTCTGGATAAGCGGCATCAACAAAGCGGCCTGCCGTGAACGGGCAAGCTTATGTTCAGTTTGCCGCAATTGCCCGCGCTCCTGCTCAAGCCTGACCAACGAGGCCTGACAATTTTCTTTCTGCCTGAACAGTTCACACAAAGCCATTGCACCTGAACGCTCTTTTTCAGACAGCATGAATTGATCAAAGGCCTGGTCTTTTTCCGTTTTAAGCTCTTCAACAAGCGGCTTCAGTTGACTGATTTTTTCTTTCAGGCCCGCTTCAGAACTCGAATCGGCCGATTCCAGCAAGCCAGCAATTTTCAGGTCATATTCTTTTTTACTTTCTTCAATACCTGCTGCCCGCTGCTTAAGTTTTTCTTCTATTTTGTGATAAATCGAGGTTTGAAACAACTGGCTGAAAATGCTTTCCCTTTGCTGGGAATTGGCCAATAACAAAGCCCTGAACTTACCCTGTGGCAAGACCATCACCTGCCTGAACTGCTCGGCCGTCAGCCCCGTCAGCTCAACCACCTTTTCTGTCACCTCGGTGGCTTTTTTAGGAATCAGCAAAATCTCATTCCCGTCAGCCGGTATTTCCCACAACTTTGCCTCGGTCGTTTGCGTGGTAAATCCTTCACCACGCTGTTTGGGCTTATTCTGGGTTGGCATCCTGGCAATACGATATTGCTTTTCACCCAGAGCAAACTGAAATTGAACTTCGGTTAACAGTTGGGGGTCGGCCATATCCGAACGCAGGGCAGCCGGTTCGCGTTCATTATCGGCTGCCTGGCCGTACAGGGCAAAACAGATGGCATCCAGCAAGGTGCTTTTACCGGCACCGGTTGGACCATTAATCAAAAACAGGGGGTTTTCTCCCAAACGGGTAAAATCAACCTCTTCTTTTGCCGCAAAAGGGCCAAAAGCCTGCATGCGTAAATAAACGGGTTTCATGCCTGCTCCTCTTTACGCACGTCCAGAATGACTGCTTTAACCGCCTGTTTCTGGGGCTCACTTAATGCCTGTCCGGCCACCTGCTCAAAAAAATCACAAAACAAATCGTACTCATCGCGCTTCAGGGCCTGCCCCGGGGCCTGCACTTCACCCTCGGCACGATACAAACCGGGTTTTTCCAGCTGCAATACATTGGGGTACACCTCACGAATTTTACCTACCGGATCCAGCACGGCGTGGGTATCAGCAAGCTTTACCAGAACGTAATCGTGCGCATTAGGATCTTGCCGGCCCATTTCAACAATGTCGGCCAATGTCCCTTCCAGGGTTCTCACATCGTGCAAGGGCTTCAGAGGCAGGTTTTGTATGTTTGCCTGGCCGTTTGCATCCAGCTCTACCAGGGTAACGCCCTTGTTGTGAAACTGCTCTGAAAAACTGTATTTAAGAATAGAGCCTGAATAACGGATATGCTCGGCCCCTTTATACTGGGGTGCATGCAAATGGCCCAGCGCCACGTAATCAAACCCATCAAAAACCGTGTGGGGCACCACATCAGAACCACCAATTGATAAAGGCCGTTCAGATTCGGAATTCACCGCCCCCTCCAGGAAGCAGTGCGCCAGCAATACGTTGACGCTTTCCGGATTCATGACCTGTTTGATTTTTTCAGCCAGCAGGCAATGCGCCGCTTCGTAGGAGTTGACGGGTTCCTGAAAATAATTGCGTACCAGCTCGGGATCGTTAAAGGGCATGCCATAAAACGCAATCTGTTCATCATTCGCATTAATAATAACCGGCTTGAGCATCTGCTCAAAATCGGCAATGATATGCACCCCCGAAGCGCTTAACTGTTGGGCGGCAAAGCCAAGCCGGCGTGCGCTGTCATGGTTACCCGGAATCATAATGACCGGAATGTTTAACTGCGCTATCCGGTTTAAGGTCTTGTCTAGCAAGGCGACTGCCGACACCGGCGGCACCGAACGGTCATATATGTCTCCGCTAACAAGCAATGCCTGCACCTGATACTGTTCAAGATAGGCAATAATCTGGTCCAGCACATACTCCTGGTCTTCAATCAGCAAACGGCTGGCAAACTGACGGCCCAGGTGCCAGTCAGAGGTATGAATGAATTTCATGTAATAATCGTCATTTTTTATATTTGCGTTATCGACCATTTATGATCGCACAGGCATTTTAACGCATTAAAAAATCAGATCAGGAAATTTGCCGTAGCTATCAGCCTTAGCCCCTAAAGCCTGAAGCCCTGCCGGGCCATTACTCTTCGTGCACTGACATATCTGAATTGACCACATCTACCGCACAATCACCAATAACATCAATACAAAAGGCTAACCAACCATAGACACGTCCGGCAAATATTCTCATTGCTCCCTCCTGTAGAAAACAATAGAATTATGATGTCCCTATAAGACAAAAACGTGAAAAATGCCAGCAGCGCCCAAACAAGCCCTACAAGTGTTGCAACATCCCTCACGCACTTGTCACTTGTTTCACAAGTGCTATAAGATGTAAGGGCTATTTAGCGTATTGAAATCAATACATTCTGCTTTACAGGAGAAAAATATGTACAAGTTAAATGAAAAGGGCAGATATGCACTTGAAACTTTTATGGATGCTATTGCCAAACCGGGTTTCGAGCTTGAACCCATTTATGAAATAGCTACCCGTATTGCCAATGAATACTTCCCGGTTGACGGAGACGCCATTCTGGAACTGGACCCCAGCCAGACCCAATCGGGCAACCCCGAAGTGATCCAGTTATTCAAAAGCTGGTTTGACCACCCTTAGTACGATAATTGCTTTCCGGTTAAACCATTTATTTGGAAAGCAATGCCGTTTTTTTAAAGCAGGCCACTTGGCCAGTTTTATTTCATCAACTTGCGCGGGAAACCTCGCCCTTCAGGGTGGGGTGATTGACATTATTATTAATATAAACACAGGCATAAAAAAAGCACTTACCAATGTAAGTGCTTGATTTGCCAATTATGCAATGGTGGGTGCTACAGGGGTCGAACCTGTGACCTACGCCTTGTAAGGGCGCCGCTCTACCAACTGAGCTAAGCACCCATTGCCTAACTGAAGAATTAAATTATATAAGGCCTTTTAAAGGCTGGCAAGACTTTTTTAAGATTACGGTTAAATTTCATCAAAAACACGGTTAATTTACAACAAACCGGAAAATCCAAGATTATCCCGGCCCCTTTCACTCACAAGCCGCTACGGGATGAAAGCGGCATAGCCGCAAACTTTGGTTATAATGATCAATTCAATACCATAACTATGGCATTAGCAAATATGTTAAAAATTATCTATATGGCAAAACTAAAAGAACAATTGGCCATTGCTGAAGAAACGATTGAATGGACGGGTGGCACCTGCGATGAACTCATCCAGTTGTTACGCAGCCGTAACGAACTATGGCATACAACCCTGGCCCCCGAAAACGTGTACAAGCTTGCTGTTAATAAAAGCATTGTTCACCAAAATGCCTACATACCGGAAAATGCCGAAGTTGCCCTGCTCCCACCCGTTACCGGAGGTTAAATGGTGCATGCCATCAGTATTCAAACCGCAGATTTCAGCCTGGAAACCGAAGAAAAACTGGCCGAAGCGTCTTCAAAAAACTGTGGCGCCCTGGTCAGCTTTACCGGAAAGGTGCGTGGTAAAGACCACGAACAATTGCTCAGCCATTTGTACCTGGAGCATTTTCCCGGGGTAACCGAACAGGAAATAGAAAAAATCATTCTGGCCGCCCAACAAAAATGGCCCTTACAATATGTAAAAGTTATCCATCGCATTGGCAATATTAAAACCGGTGAAAGAATTGTGCTGGTCCTGACCGCCTGCGAACATCGCAAAGACGCCTACCAGGCTAATGAATTTATTATGGATTACCTGAAAACCGAAGCGCCTTTCTGGAAAAAAGAATGTTTTGCCAATGGAGACGCCTGTTGGGTAGACATGAAAAAATCTGATCTTGATCACACACAGCGATGGAAGCAGGCATGAAATCAAATACAGCCGGACTCATTCTTGCCGGTGGACTGGGCAGCAGAATGAACCACCAGGACAAGGGAATGGTTTTATTCAAGCATAAACCTCTGGTGGAATATCCGCTGGCGCTTTTGCAAAAAACACTGGATTGCATTGTGATTAGCGCAAACCGGAACCTGGATAAATATGCCGCTTATGGACATCCGGTTATACAGGACTTGCCCCAATACGCTGAAATGGGCCCGTTAGGTGGTATTTACAGCGCCAGCATCCAGCTCCCTGACAATATTGAATTTATCCAGGTGGTTCCCTGCGACACCCCTTTCTTGCCCAACTACCTGACGGCGCGTCTGCATAACGCCCTGCTGCAAACCAATACCGATATTGCCATGGCAATCAGTGGCAGCAAGCAGCACCCCAGTGTTATACAGTTCAGGCGTTCACTGCTGCCCGACCTGAAACGGCGGGTCCCCATGCGGGCAAAAGCGGCAACCACACGCTCTATCTCATCAAAAGACAGCCAATTCACTGGCCGTTCAAATTCTTTGAAACCTTTGGGAATACAGTAAGAACAACGTAAATCGCACTTATCAATCAACGAGATACGTAAATATTCTATTTTTCGATTAAACCTGTCGATTAACATACTGGCTTATATCCATTGCATTAATTAATTAAATGCAGTCTACCATAGAAAAACCCCAAAAATCAGAAAGAAGATCTGGTTCTTGGGGCTCTTTTGCCTGGCGAGGTTTATTTATATTTTAGAAAAAAATCACTTATAAATAATAAAAAAATGATTATTTTCTTAACAAACCCAGTTGGTAGTTTAGTTTACCGCGTCTTTAAGTGCTTTACCTGGACGGAATTTAGGTACTTTGGCTTTTTTGATTTTAATGGCTTCGCCTGTACGTGGGTTGCGACCAGTACGGGCAGCACGTGTAGAAACGGCAAATGTACCAAAACCAACCAAGGTTACCGTCTCGCCTTTTTTCAGTGTTGCTTTCACTGCAGCGATCATTGCATCCAGAGAGCGGCCAGCGGCTGCTTTGGAAATATCGGCTTTAGATGCAATGTATTCAACCAATTCTGTCTTATTCATTCAGGAAAACCCCTTTTATAAATTAACTCTGATGTAAATCATCACGCGTATCTTCCCTTTAATCTTATTGACTGTCAAGAAAAAAACACCGCGAACCCCGCATATTTGCTTGTCTTGCGGCTATTATCAATAGAAAGTAATTAATCTGTATTATTTTTTATACACCTGTACAAGACAGGCTCAAGTCCTGTCCTGTCTGTAATTAAGCGGCATTCATGCTCTATTCAAGCGCCTGCCTGAAGTCATTAATCAGGTCTTCTTCATCTTCAATGCCCACAGATACGCGCAGCAAATTATCGCCAATACCCATTTCGGCCCTTCGGGCAGCCCCCATCTCATAATAAATGGTATGGGCCACTGGCAAGGCCAGGGTCCGGGCATCGCCCAAATGCGTAGCCAACACTACCACATTCAGTTTGTTCAAAAACTCAAAACAATCTATGCCATCTACCAGTTCTACGCCCAGCAACGCCCCAAAACGGTTGCCAAACAGGCTGGCCGCACGTTCATGCTGCGGGTGCTGGCTTAAGCCAGGATAACGCACGCTGGCAATCCCGGGATGGGTTTCAAGAAAGCGGGCCAGTGCCAGCGCGTTTGAACAAGACTGCTTTAGTCTTAAAGCAAGAGTTTCGGCCCCAACGGCAATACGGTGAGCGGCATCAGAAGAAAGCGTTGCCCCCATATCACGCAAGCC
>JAVESC010000048.1:0-21711 GCA_034006805.1 Advenella sp. | reverse complement strand
AGGGGGTGTATTGGTGTTGTGTACCACCCTTAGGGCGGTTGATTATTTTGCTCACTTGCTTATTAAAGCGTTTGATAAGGAAGACGTGGATCGCCCGGTCATGAAACAGGGGGAAAGTACCCGTGGGCAGCTCATCCAGCGTTTCAGGCAACATGCCAATGCCGTGCTGGTGGGCAGCGCCAGTTTCTGGGAGGGGGTGGACTTTCCCGGAGATATCCTTACCCTGGTGGCGATCGACAAACTTCCTTTTGCCCCGCCCGATGACCCGGTACTGGAGGCCCGCATCAAGACTTGTCGCCAGGAAGGGGGAAATCCTTTTTTTGAATATCAAATTCCGGGGGCGGCGATTGCCTTGAAACAGGGAGCCGGACGCCTGATTCGTACTGAAAGCGATTGGGGAGTATTAATGGTGGGCGACCGCAGGTTGGTAGAGAAACCTTATGGAAAACTGCTTTGGCGGGGCTTGCCTTCTTTTAGCCGCACCCGTTATCTGGAAGAGGCGGTTAGTTTTTTTGACAAGTCTGAACCACCGGTTGGTCAGGACAAGCAAAGTTGAGTTTGTTCAAGATTATTAAGCTGAGTCCAAAAGCTTAGGTGAATTTCCACCCTTTTGGTTTTTCCCTAGGGCTAAGTTTAGTGCTGTATTGAATTGTTATTTTTATTTTTTTCATAAATAAAACCCCGGCAAATTGGCCATTTAAAAGCCATTTTGCCGGGGTTTTGTTTAGCTGGTGACGAGTTTAGTTATTAAACCATGAGGCAGGCTTGAACATATCGCTCCAGTGCGTGTCACCGTCAAGACCCTGGGCGTAAAATTTGCTATTGGGAAAGTTGTGATCAAGTACGCGTTTGGCATCGTTGGCCTGTTCGGTTAAGCCCAGTTTTTCATAAGATTTCATCATGATATACAGGGCACGTTCGGCCGCCTCGACACCCGAGAAATCACGAATGACTGCCTGGCTGCGATTAATAGCTGCCACATAGGCATCGCGCTTGTAATAGTATTCGGCAACGTTAACTTCGTTTTCGGCAATGGTGCTGACCAGCCATGTAAGACGAGAGCGTGCGTCATGCGCATAACGGCTGTCGGGGAAACGGGTAATGAGTTCATTGAAGGCCTGGTAGGACTGGCGCAGGCCTTTTGGGTCACGTTCGCTGGGGTCCTGGCCGGTATAGCTGCTTAGGAATGCACTGGGAGGGGTAAACGTAACCAGTCCTTTAAGGTAAAGCATGTAATCGGTGCCAGGGTGGTTGGGGTACAATGTCAGGAAACGATTAATGGCTGCGGTTGCCTGTTCGGGCTCGTCATCTTTCCAGTATACATATGCCTGGTCAATAAGTGCCTGTTGCGCCTGGCTGCTATAGGGAAAACGGGTTTCTACGGCGCTTAGGTTCTGGCTGGCACTTTTCCACTCAGAGGCTCGTACGTTGTCCCGGGCTTCCTGGTAAAGCTGGTCTGCAGTCCAACCTTGTGTTTTGTCTTCCTGGCCCTTGAACACACCACTGCACCCGGCAACAGCCAGGGAACACAGCACCAATAATGAGCGACGAAAAATACTTTTTTGCATAATTAGATGGGTTACAGTAAGTTAAAAGCCAAAAGGGTTCACACAATGTTAGCATTGCGAACAACATTATATGATTATTAATCCATGTCTGATACTACAATTTCCCAACAAGATGAATTTATTGACACAGAACCACGTGTTTTCAGGTTACCCGTTTCGGTAAAGGGGGATCGCCTTGATAAAATACTGGCGCAATTAATTCCCGAGCACTCAAGAAACAGGTTGCAATCCTGGATAGAATCGGGATATGTAACTGTAAACGAAAAACAGGGTAAAGTCAGGCAAATTGTGGGTGCCAGCGACATTATTACCGTTTGGGAGCCCATAGCCGAAGAAAGCCTTGCGTTTACGCCAGAGCCGGTTGAATTTACGGTTTTGGCGCAAAGCAGCCAGTGGATCGTGGTCGAAAAGCCAGCTAGACTGGTTACCCATCCCGGGGCAGGTAATTGGCACGGTACCTTGCTAAATGGTTTGCTGTACCGCTTTCCCGAGTTGGCGCATGTACCACGTGCCGGTATTGTTCACCGCCTTGACAAGGATACCTCGGGTCTTCTGGTGGTTGCCCGTACCGAACAGGCACAAACGCATTTGGTACGGCAGCTGCAGGCTCGCACTGTGGGGCGTGAGTATGTGGCGCTGGTAATGGGGCAGGTCAAGTCGCAGGGTGTCATAGACGCCCCGATAGGGCGTGACCGTAAAGTGCCGGTGCGGATGTCAACCGACCGGCCCATTGCCCCCAAAGAAGCCCGGACTCATTATGCCTTGCTGGCATCCGGCTTGGTGCAGGATAAGGCGGTCTCATGGGTGCGTTGTAAACTGGAAACCGGACGCACTCACCAGATCAGGGTGCATTTATCCAGTATCGGGCACCCGCTTCTGGGAGATGAATTGTACGGTGGCAAATCCTTGGCAGGCGCACAGCGGCAGATGCTCCATGCACGCCGCCTGCAATTCATAGACCCGGAAACGGAAAACGTTTGTGAGTTTGAGTCGGTGCTGGCACAGGATATGCAACAGGTGATTGCCAATATCCAATGGGAAGAGGCGCCGCAATGACGGTAAGGAAAACCAGTGATGAGAATATGGATCAGGCAATAGTCCCTAGGGTAACGGGACAACAGTGGCCCGGTGTGCAGTATTTTTGTACCACCCGGCAAGGAGGGGTTAGCCAGGCACCTTATGACTCAATGAATATGGGTTTGCATACAGGCGATGACCCGCTGCTTGTTGGGCAAAACAGAGGCCGCTTGCAGTGTTTGCTGCCGGGGCCAGTGGTGTGGCTTGAGCAGGTGCACGGCACGTATGTGCATGATGCTGACCAGCCTGACGCCAATGAATCGCTTATTACGGCAGATGCAGCAGTAACAACAGAAGTAAACAAGGTGCTTGCCATCATGACGGCTGATTGCCTGCCGGTGGTAATAAGCGCTGAAAATGGCCAGGTGATAGGAGCAGCGCATGCCGGCTGGCGCGGTCTGCTGAATGGCGTACTTGAAAACACGCTGGAAATAATGAGAAGCAAAACCCGGGAGAAAAATTTTCGGGCCTGGATTGGACCTGCCATTGGTGTGGCGGCTTTTGAGGTTGGGCAAGAGGTTTATGACGCTTTTATGAATAATGATGAAGGTCAGGCGTTGTATTTTCGATCACATCCGCATCATCAGGGAAAATGGTTGGCTGATCTGTCAGGGCTGGCAGTTTATCGTTTACAGAAAAATGGTGTAAGTACTGTTGAAGAAAGCAAATTATGTACTTTTATGAATCATGAACGTTTCTTTTCTTATCGAAGGAAAAACCAGACGGGTCGTATGGTGACTGTTGTGTGGAAGATAAAACAGCAGGAGTAAGTGTTACCCCTGGCAATGATATTACTGACAAAGTTGAATAACTTTGATTATTCCTTTATCTTAAAAGATATAACAGTGGATTAAAGGTTGTAACGTTTTTCGGGATTAAAAAGGGGTGACAAAATGAAGTATGACCAATTTACAAAAAACATGCCATGGATGATGCCAATGGTAAACCCAGCGCAAATCCAGCAATTGCAAACGGAATTTACCGAAAACTTCAGGCAGCTTATGCTGCAGGCCACCCAGGGAAGCCTGCCCGCTGTGAAAGACCGTCGTTTCAGCAGTGAGGCCTGGCAGCAAAATCCCCAGTTTTCAGCGCTTGCCCATCTTTATCTGCTGTCAGCGCAAACCATGAATAAATGGGTTGATCAACTGGAAGTTCCCGATGCAAACCGGGAGCGCCTGAAGTTTTCGGTGACGCAATGGCTGGATGCTTTTGCCCCCTCCAACTTTTTTGCGCTTAATCCCGATGCCCTGAAGGCTTTTCAGGAAAGCCAGGGTGAGTCCCTGCAAAAAGGCATGGCAAACCTGATGCATGACATGCAAAAAGGGCGTATTACCCAAACTGATGAAACGGTTTTTGAAGTGGGCCGTAACCTGGCGATTACCGAAGGCTCGGTGGTATTTGAAAACCCGTATTTTCAGCTTATTCAATACAAGCCGCAAACTCCTACGGTACATGAAACGCCCTTGTTAATGGTGCCACCTTGTATTAATAAATATTATATTTTAGACCTTCAACCCGAAAACTCTCTGGTGGCTTATGCTGTTGCCCAGGGCCATACCGTATTCCTGGTGTCCTGGCGCAACCCATTGCCCGAAGACAAAGATGGCATTCAGAATGCCACTTGGGATGATTACATTGAGCAAGGCGTGTTAAAGGCTATCTCAGTGGTGTCTGAAATCTCAGGGCAAGAAAAAATCAATGCGCTTGGATTCTGCGTTGGGGGAACTATGCTGGCATGTGCCTTGGCGGTTGCCCGTCAACGTGGCCAGGACCCAGTCGGGGCATTAACCCTGTTAACCACTTTCCTTGATTTTGAAAAAACCGGCATCATGGATGTGTTTGTGGATGAGGCACATGCCTCACTGCGCGAACAGCAATTGGGGCAGGGCGGCTTGCTTTCTGCCGCCGAATTGGGTACCACCTTCTCATTTTTGCGTCCTAATGAGCTGGTCTGGAATTATGTCGTTAATAACTACCTGAAAGGGCAGTCTCCCACTGCCTTTGACTTGCTTTACTGGAATGCAGACGGCACCAATTTGCCAGGTCCTTTCTTTACCTGGTACTTTCGTAATACTTACCTGGAAAACAACCTTAAAAAGCCCAACTCCTTAAGTGTTTCAGGTACCCCTGTAGATCTTGGCCTGCTGGACATGCCCGCTTATGTTTATGCATCAAAAGATGATCACATCGTGCCATGGGATTCTGCTTACGCCTCGACGAATATTTTACAAGGGCCAACGCGTTTTGTATTGGGTGCTTCGGGTCATATCGCCGGGGTTATCAATCCGCCAGTCAAAAACAAGCGTAATTACTGGGTTTCCAATGCCGAAGCAGAACAGGGCTTTCCGGTTAGCAGCCAATGGTTTGACAGCACCACTCAGGTTCAGGGCAGCTGGTGGCCAGATTGGTCCGGGTGGCTGGCCTCTCATGCCGGTAAAAAAGTGCGGGCAAAGAAAACACCAGGTAATGGGAATTACCCTGAGATAGAGGCAGCTCCCGGAAAATATGTAAAAGTTAAGGCAATATAGTATTAGTTTTTGTACATGAGTAAATAAAATAACCGGAGATCTTATGAGTCAGAAAATTGCATATGTAACAGGTGGAATGGGAGGTATTGGTACCTCTATTTGCCAGCGTTTACACAAGGATGGTTTCAAGGTTATTGCGGGTTGCGGGCCTAACCGAAATGCCCAGAAATGGATCGATGAGCAAGCCGCATTGGGGTACAAGTTTTTTGCATCGGCTGGTAACGTTGCCGATTGGGATTCTACCGTCGAGGCTTTTGAAAAAATTAAAAAAGAGCATGGCCCCATTGATGTGCTGGTAAATAATGCCGGCATTACCCGTGATGGCGTTTTTCGTAAAATGAACCTGGAAGACTGGAGAATGGTGATGGACACCAATCTGAACAGTCTATTCAATGTAACCAAACAGGTTATAGAGCACATGTATGAAAAACGTTGGGGCCGTATTATTAATATCAGTTCGGTTAACGGGCAAAAAGGCCAGTTTGGCCAAACCAACTACTCTACCGCCAAGGCCGGTATCCATGGTTTTACCATGGCGCTTGCCCAGGAAGTAGCCAGTCGTGGTGTAACGGTTAATACTGTCTCTCCGGGGTATATTGGCACTGAAATGGTTCGCGCCATTCGACCCGAAATACTAGAGCAAATTGTCGGTACAATTCCTGTTCGCCGTTTGGGAGCGCCCGAAGAAATTGCTTCAATGGTTGCATGGCTGGCTTCGGAAGATGCCGGTTTCAGCACCGGTGCCGACTTCTCGGTTAATGGTGGCTTGCATATGGGGTAGTTCCTGGCCCCACCCTTAGGGGTGGGGTTGTGTGCTTCATTACATAAATAAATTATTATGATAAATTCACCAGATACCGGGCAAACGCGTATTATTAAAAAATACCCCAACCGCCGGCTTTACGATACCGAATCCAGTGCTTATATTACCCTGGCAGATGTCAGAAAACTGGTGCTTGATAACATCAAGTTTCAAGTTATTGATGCCAAAACCAGCGAAGATATCACCCGCAGTATCTTGCTGCAAATTATTCTTGAGCTGGAAGGGGGCGGGGTACCTATGTTCAGTTCAACCATGCTTGAACATATCATTCGCTTCTATGGCAATGCCATGCAGGGGGTAATGGGTACTTACCTGGAAAAAAACATGCAGGCTTTTGTTGATGTCCAGGAGCGTCTGACTGATCAATCCAAGGGTATGTATGGGTCCCAGTTTAGTCCCGATGCCTGGGCACAATTCATGAGTATTCAGGCGCCTGTACTAAATAACGCCATGAGTAATTATGTTGAACAGTCCAAGAATTTGTTTGTGCAAATGCAGGAACAGATGCAAAACCAGACTCAAAACATGTTTGGCACTTTCCCTTTTGTAGTGCCACCCGAGAAAGACAAGAAATAACGTTCATTGAGCTTCAATAAGCAGTTTGCCTGAATGGGGAATGTGTTGACAGCCTATCAACATATTTCCCAACCTGACGGCTTTCAGTATCCAAAAATGCTTCAATGGCCGTGGCAAAATCTTTTCTGGCAATCCAGTGTGCTGAATAGGTGGTTACCGGCAGTAAGCCACGAGCCAGCTTATGCTCGCCCTGGGCACCGCCTTCAAAATAACGGTATTTGTTTTCAATGCAAAATTCGATGCCTTGCATATAGCAGGTTTCAAAATGCAGGCCTGGAATAAATTCATGTGCCCCCCAATAACGACCATAAACGGTATCATCACCAACAATATTAAGGGCACAGGCAATGGGTTGTCCGTTTCTTAGGGCCAGTACCAGCAAGATGTTTTCGGGGCTTTTTTGCAGATAGGCATGGAAGAACTCACTATTCAGATAGGGTTCGCGGCCACGCTCGTAATAGGTGTTTTGGTAGCAGGAAATAAAAAAATCCAGCGTTTCCCGGTTAATATCCCAGCCACGTAAATGCCTGAAGCTAACGCCGGCGGCAAGCGCTTTCTTGCGATCCTGGCGGATTTTTTTGCGCTTGTCATAACTAAGCTGCTTCAGGAAATGTTCAAAATCTTCATAATTCCGGTTTTCCCAATGAAATTGCACATCTTCCCTGATCATATAGCCGCATTCACGCAGAATATTTAAATCTTCGTGGTTAGGAAACAGGACGTGAAGAGAAGATACGCCCATTTTTTTGGCAACTTCAATCGCCTGTTCGGCCAGAATCCGTTTGTGTTGCAGGCTGTTGGCCAGTAGCCTGGGCCCGGTAACGGGGGTAAATGGAATGCTGCAAACCAGTTTGGGGTAATAAGCCAACCCATGTTGCTCAAAGGCATTGGCCCATGCCATATCAAAAACAAATTCACCGCGCGAGTGGGTTTTTAAATAAAGTGGCATTAGCCCCAAGGGTGTTTGCTGTTCGTCTTGCAGGTAAAGATACTGGGCATACCACCCGTAATCTGGGGCAGCACAGGCACTAGCATGCAGTGTCTGCAGGAAATCGGGACTGGTAAAGGGGTTTTTCTGGCAGAATGAATGCCAGGTATCCGCCTTTAAGTCTGAGGGTGAGTCAAGTATTGAAATGTGCAATTTTTGGGACATAATGAATCAGAACAACATGGATCAACAGGGGATAGGTGTCACGGTGATTACCGGTTTCCTGGGTAGCGGCAAAAGTCATTTTATCAGGCAATTGTTAACGCAGCCTAATGCCGGGCAGATTGCCGTTATCGTTAATGAAATTGGCCAGGTTGGGCTGGATCATCTTATATACAGGCACTTAAGCGCACAGGTTGCCCTGCTTGAAGGCGGCTGCCTATGCTGTCAGCTGCACGCAGACCTGAGCCAGACGCTGCGTGAATTGTTTATGCTGGCCATGCAAAAGAAAATTCCCGCTTTGAGGCATGTCATTATTGAAACCTCAGGACTGGCGGACCCGTCTGCCATTGTTTTTACTTTAAAGCATGATTTCTTTCTGAAAGAACGTTTTTATAATGCCGGTGTTTTATGTGTGGTAGACGGCTGCCACGCAGAGCAGCAACAGCAGGAAAATCCTGAATGGCTAAGCCAATTGCTGGCGGCCGATGTGATACTGTTGTCTAAAGAAGATGTATGCCCCGAAAAACTACCCGACTTAAAAAATCGCATTAATGTGCTTGCCATGGGGGTGCCGGTGGTCAGCAAGCCCGACCTTGAAGAAACAGAAGATATTTTTGGCGTTTTGGCTACTTTAAAACAGCAGGGGAAGCAAAAATTGGCTGCTTTCGGTACGCGTTGGCAGGCAGCTGGCCGTCAGACATTAAAGCCACAGGTAAGCCATACCGATGTGGATGTGATTACCCTTACCCTTGGGCAAGCGGTAAAAAGAGGACGTTTTATTGCCGCTCTGGACGCTATTGCAGAAAAATATGGTACTGCCCTGCTAAGAATGAAAGCATTGGTGCAGTTTGTGGGTGATGATCATTTTTACCATGTGCATGGCGTGCATAACCAGCGTTCGTCGTTTGAAGTATTGGATATTGAACCGCAGGAACGTGGCGGCATTACGCCATGCGTGGTATTGATAATTAAAAAAGGATATTGGGAAGAAAAAGACCGGGCGGTTTTTAGTTAAAGAGGCGTTTGTCCGTTTGTTCGTTTGTTCGTTTGTTCGTTTGTTCGTTTGTTCGTTTGTTCGTTTGTTTTTTTGTTTTTTTGTTTTTTTGTTTTTTTGTTTATTGTTTTTTTGTTTATTGTTTTTTTGTTTATTGGTTTGTGGTCATTCACTTGGAATGCCTAGGGGGGGATGTCATTACCGGATATGGCCGGCCAAGGCCCCGGCAGCCATGTCGGGGGTTTTTGATGTCTTGGACAGAATTTAAAATGGGATATCTGGCCCCTCATTGCCCGAAGTGGCTGGGGCGGGTGAGCGAAGGTCTTTTGGTGATTCTGATGCCTCAGATTCTGGCGCATCATTTATTGCCGTAGTGCCATTGCCAGCGCTGCCCAGCATTTGCATCTGTTCAGCAATGACTTCCGTTCCGTAACGGTCCTGGCCGGTGTTTTTGTCTTGCCATTTGCGTGTTTTAAGACGGCCCTCAATATAAGCGGGACTGCCTTTTTTAAGGTGTTGCCCGGCAATTTCAGCCAGGCGGCCAAAAAATGCGACACGATGCCATTCTGTTTCTTCACGGGGTTCACCCGTGTTTTTATCTTTCCAGTTTAAAGAGGTGGCAATGGAGATATTGCACATGGCGGCGCCGTCGGGGCTGTGCCTGACTTCGGGGTCACGCCCCAGATTTCCCACTAAAATGACTTTATTAACTGATGCCATAAAAATTTCCTGAAAATGGTGAGTCAGGTTTTATGGTAGGTAAATTGCCCGTATTGCTGGGCAATAGTGCAGCATTGTGTCCATTGTGGTTATTGCTAAATGGCTTTGGGGGTTTTTGAGGCGAAGAGGGGATACTGGGGAAAAGCGTAAGATGGGAAGAGATGGCTAAATTGTAGTGACGTTCAAGGTAACGGCTAACGGCAAAGGGCTAACGACAGAAATGAAAAAAGCCTGCTTCAATAAAGAAACAGGCTTTCTAAAACTGGTTGCGGGGGCAGGATTTGAACCTACGACCTTCGGGTTATGAGCCCGACGAGCTGCCAGACTGCTCCACCCCGCGTCTGAAGAATTAAATAATAACCCTAATTGACATAAGCAGACAAGTGTTTTCTTGTTATTTTGCAAATGTGTTGTAATTTAGTTGCGTTTTAGTGGTTTTCTTGGGTTTTTTGTCTTTTTGGGCTGCTTTAATAAGTACATAGTACGATCGTAGTAGCGTGTTATTTGTGCTTGGCAGGCTAATTTAAATTTGGCCTGGCCGGCAAATAGCGCCAAACCTCCAGCAGCAAAAACCCCCAACAGCTAAAAAAACATTAAATCAAAAAAAGAAAGCCGAAGAAACAAGCAGTTAAAAAAATAGCTTATATACTGCCAAAAACAGGGCCAATAGCAAAAAAGCCTGCTTCAATAAAGAAACAGGCTTTTTAAAACTGGTTGCGGGGGCAGGATTTGAACCTACGACCTTCGGGTTATGAGCCCGACGAGCTGCCAGACTGCTCCACCCCGCGTCTGAAGAATATAATAATAGTCTACCTGTTATAATAATGCAAGTCGTTCACCTTATTTTAATAACAAACCCTTACTGAACCATGAATGAAAGTTTAATACGAAATGTGCTGGAAGCCGCGTTGTTGTGTGCTCAGCAACCAATGAAGATGTCTGATCTGGCAAAAATGTTTGCAGAGTCAGATGATGTAAAAAATGATGTAATTAAGCAACAACTGTTAAATTTGCAAGACGCTTGGTCAAATAAAGGTTTAGAATTAGCACAATTGGCTAGCGGGTGGCGCTTTCAAAGTCGCCCACAAATGCAAAAGTATTTAGAACGCCTTAATCCAGAAAAACCACCTAAGTATTCTAGGGCGGTTATGGAAACATTGGCAATTATTGCCTGGCGTCAACCAGTTACACGGGGCGACATAGAAGATATTCGCGGTGTGACGGTTTCTTCCCAAATCATTAAAACTTTAGAAGAGCGTGGCTGGATAGAGGTGTTGGGTCACAGGGATGCGCCTGGCAGGCCTGCCTTGTTCGGAACCACAAAACAATTTTTGGATGATCTGGGATTAAAAGCGCTAGATGGGTTGCCTGGTTTGGCCTCAGAAAGAGAAGTGCTTCTGGCTGCCGAAGATAAGCTTGCTGGCTTGTTCTCAACAGAGGAAAGTCCGGAAGAAAATGGCTGTCATGAACAATCGCCAGTTGAAGGTTTAAATCCTGGCGCGACAGTTGTCCCAGAGTAGGGGTAAATTGTTCATAATAGGTAAAAGAAACATACAGTTAAGTAAAAACACTGGCATACGCAAGCTTTACTTGTCGGTGTTTAATTAATGGTTAAACATTAAGACCACTTTAATTTCAAAGTGCTTTCGGAAGAAGGTCAAATAAGCAAATATATGAATACAGTAACGGAAACCGTCACGATTGTTGCGGGTGGTGATGCGCAGCCTGAGTCTGCCCAGGTGAAAAGCAAAGGACGTAAATTGCGTACGCCATTCAGGCGCAGGCGTGCCGATGCAACCATTGAAACCAAAAAAGAAAAAGCAGTTGCACCAGATCAACCGGAAAAATCTCCGGCGCCGGCAGCTGTCAGGCGAACACGCAAACCGGCTGCAAAAGGTGGTGCTGCCACAGGTCGGCGCGCGCCAGTGGCTCGTAAGCCGGCAACAAGTCGGTCAGGGCAAGAGGTGCCTGCAGATGCTTTGAATGAGCATGCTCAGGTTTTTGATGAAAATGAATCAAATAATGCGCTGGCGTTTTTGGATAGCTCGGCAAAGTTAGAGCAGCGGTTGGGTAAATATCTGACCAGCGATGCGGTGATGCCTAAGCTTCATAAGGTGTTGGCGGATGCCGGTGTGGGTTCCCGTCGTGAGATGGAAGAGCTGATTATTGCCGGGCGCGTTTCCGTTAATGGTGAGCCTGCGCATATTGGCCAGCGGGTTGGCATGAATGATGTGGTTCGTATTAATGGGCGTCTTGTTGTGCGTCCCAATGCCAAGCGGCCACCCAGGGTGATTTTGTATCATAAACCGGCTGGGGAAATTGTCAGTCATGATGATCCTGAAGGGCGTGCAACCGTATTTTCACGCTTGCCAAAAATGCGGACTGGTAAATGGGTGTCGGTGGGTCGTCTTGACTTGAATACCGAAGGTTTGCTTATATTTACTACCTCGGGTGATTTGGCCAATCGGTTTATGCATCCGCGTTATGGTAACGAGCGTGAGTATGCGGTTCGAGTATTGGGCGAGTTGGGTGCGGAGCAAATGGCTTCCTTGACCAAAGGTGTTCAGCTTGATGATGGGATGGCAGCATTTGGCGCCATGGAGCACATTGGTGGTGAGGGTAGTAATCGCTGGTATCGCGTTACGATTCAAGAGGGTCGCAATCGTGAGGTGCGCCGTATGTTTGAAGCGGTTGGTGTAACAGTCAGTCGCCTTATTCGTACGCGTTTTGGTGAGGTCGTCTTGCCAAGGAATTTGCGTCGTGGCCGCTGGGAAGAACTGGATGCTTCATTGGTGGTGGCGTTAATGGTTCGTCTGGGGCTTATGAAGGCTGAAGGCGGCTCTGTGTCGGGTAAAGGGCGTGAGCGTCAGCCACTGTCGCACGATAACGCGATGCCGCCCGGGTTTGAGTCTGCGGTCCCTGATTTTGGTTTTGGCCCTTCTTCTTATGCCAGGGCTGCGGGTGATGTGCAGCGTAAACCTGCGCGTCCAGGCGGATTGTACAATCGCAAAAATAATCAGCCTCGTAGTGAAGGAGGAGGGTATGCTAAAGATTCTGCCAGGAAATCCCCCCGTGGCAACCAAGAAGGAACGGCTCGTCCCGAGAATGCCGGCAAGTCCAGGCGGTCTACTCGTAATAAAGACGATTGGCAGCCTAAAGGCGCGGCTGCTCATGAATCCAGGTTGGGGTTTGTTGGTCGTGGCAGAAACGGGCGATAGGGGTTGTGCTTGTTGTTTTTTTGGTAAAATATCAAATACTTAGCAAGCCGTTGGTTTTTTTGATATAATCATAGGTTGTCTAGTTGTAATTGCCTTTTTTGAAAGGATTGCAGCTGGTTTATGGAACGAATATATAAAAACAATGGTTTGTTTTTATAAACAATGGGCTGTAAAAGCCCATTTTTTTATTGTATGGCTGATTTATATACTCTTACTGAACAAGCGATGGCTGGCCTTGGGGTCGAGCTGATTGATATCGAGCGTGCCGCGTTCGGGCTGTTGCGCGTAACCATAGATCGTGAAGGTGGCGTGCGCATTGAAGACTGTGAGCAGGTTTCCCGTCAATTGTCGCGGGTGTTTGAAGTTGAAAATATCGACTACAAACGCCTTGAGGTCGGTTCGCCAGGTGTAGATCGCCCTTTGCGTACGCTGGCCGATTTTAACCGGTTTGCCGGTGAGCGGGTGGAAGTTAAATTACGTGAAGCTGTAGATAATCGCAAAGTCTTTACCGGGATTTTGTCGCAGGAAACAGCTTCTGATGGAACGCAGACAGGTCAATTCTGTCTGGAATTTGATGTTAAAAAGAACGAAACTCAAGTTGTTGTTTTTGCATTTGAAGATGTAGAAAAGGCAAAACTTGATCCGGTTCTTGATTTCAAGGGTAAAAAGCGATGAGTCGCGAAATTCTTCTATTGGTTGATGCATTAGCACGTGAAAAAAATGTGACACGTGAAGTAGTTTTTAGTGCGCTTGAGAGTGCGTTGGCCTCAGCCATGAAAAAACGTTTTAAAGAAGATGCTGATATTCGTGTAACGATAGATCGGGCTACGGGTACGCATGAAGGCTACCGTCGCTGGCTTGTCGTGCCCGATGAAGCCGGTTTGCAAGAGCCTGATCGTCAGGAACTGTTTAGTGAAGCCCAAGAGATCCAGTCCGGAATCCAGGAAGGTGAGTACATAGAGGAAATCCTTGAGCCTGTCGAGTTTGGGCGTATTGGTGCGCAAGCGGCCAAACAGGCTATTTTGCAAAAAATCCGTGATGCCGAACGCGAACAGGTGCTTAATGACTTTCTTGATCGTGAAGAAAGTATTGTTGCGGGTACGGTAAAACGCCTTGATAAAGGCGATGCCATTATTGAAACCGGCAAAATAGAAGCACGGCTGCCGCGTAGCGAAATGATCCCCAAGGAAAACCTGCGGATCGGTGACCGTGTCCGTGCGTGGGTGGCCAAGGTTGATCGTGCCGCTCGTAACCAGCAAATCATTCTGTCACGTACCGCGCCCGAGTTCATTCGTGAATTGTTTGAAAACGAAGTGCCCGAGATTGAACAGGGATTGCTTGAAATCAAGGCTGCCGCCCGTGATCCTGGCATGCGTGCCAAAATTGCCGTGGTTGCCTACGACAAAAGGATTGATCCCATCGGAACTTGTGTCGGGATGCGTGGTTCGCGTGTAACTGCAGTTCGTAATGAACTGGGTGGCGAGCAGGTTGATATTGTGTTGTGGGCAGATGACCCGGCCGAGTTCGTTATTGGTGCCTTGGCGCCTGCCAATGTTGAATCTATTCTGGTTGATGAAGAAAAACACGCCATGGATGTCGTGGTTGATGCCGAGAACTTGCCAAAAGCAATTGGTTCAAAAGGCCAGAACGTAAGACTGGCTTCCGACCTTACCGGTTGGCAAATCAATATCATGACACCCGAAGAAAGCCGCAGTCGCCAGGACGAAGAGCGGTCTGAAATGCGTGCCACGTTCATTGAAAAGCTGGATGTTGATGAAGAAATGGCCGACATCCTTATTGATGAAGGCTTTACCGGTCTTGAAGAAGTAGCGTATGTGCCTATTCAGGAGTTGCTTGAAATTGATGGTTTCGATGAGGATACCGTCAATGAATTGCGTAATCGTGCCCGTACTGCTTTGCTGACAGAAGCCATCGTGCAGGAAGAACGCGTTGAAACTGCCCAGGATCTGCTTGATCTGGAAGGGCTGACACCAGAATTTATTGCCAAGTTGGCTGAAGGTGGTGTTCATACGCGTGATGATCTTGCCGAGTTGTCCACCGATGAACTATCGGAAATAACCGGCTTGTCAGAAGAAGAGTCTGGTGAGTTAATTATCAAGGCGAGAGCCCACTGGTTTGATGAAGATGAAAACTAATCTTCATATCTACAGTTTTAAACAGATTGCCTATTGAATGTTATTGAATTGTTGTGAAAGGGAAGAGAGAGCCTAATGCCCAGTATTACTGTTGCCCAGTTTGCCGTCGAACTGAAATTGCCTGCCAATGTGTTGCTTGAACAGCTTCGTGGGGCAGGTGTAAATGTGAATTCTGTAGAGGATAATGTCACCGAGAGCGATAAAACCAAACTACTGGATTCCCTTCGCCGCGCGCATGGTGCAAAAGAGGGTAAAAAAATTACGGTAACACGCCGTGAAACGTCAGAAATCCGTCAGGCGGATAGTTCTGGGCGCTCTCGTACCATTCCGGTGGAAGTTCGTAAAAAACGGGTTTTTGTCAAACGGGATATTACCGAAAGCAAAGAGCCTGGAACAGACGCCGTCAAACCGCTTGCCTCAACAACAGCGCCTGAAGAAGTTGTAAAAACACCTCAGGAAAACATTCCGGTACAAAAAGTGCCAGAGCAAAAAGAAGAAAATGCATCAATTGCACAAACTTCTGCTGCGAAAGACGCTTCTGAAGCGGTACAATTACAAGGCAGTACCCAAGCAGCTGCCAATGCATCCCCTGAAACGGTGGCTGGCGTTGTTGAAGCAGTGCCGCAGCAACCAGAGTCAGCTGCGGCTGCCAATGTAGAAAATGAAGTGAAAACCACAGAGCCTGACGGTCATCCTCAGCCGCAAGTTCAACCATCATCCGCCAAGCCGGATGAATCATTAATCACATCTCAACAGGTTGAGAACAAAGAAGTGCATACTGAATCCAAAAATGTGCCGTCTGCTTCAGTAAAAGCTGATCAGAAACCAGCTCAGGGGGCAACGGTTAAAAGTAAATCTCCAGAGTCAGGCCGTGTTAATGAACACCGTGATGCCAAGTCATCACGACCGGCTGATCATAAACCTGCCCAGGCTAAACAGGGCGGCAGAAACGACGTGGCAAGGGCCAAGGCGCCCGTTACTGCATCAGCGGCCAATAAAGATGTCAATGTCCGTCATAAAAAGCCTGTTGTAGAGCCAAAACGTGCACCGGTAGATAATGCCGCGCGCGAAGAAGCACGTCGCCAGGCCGAGGCTGAAGCAGCCGCCTTGCGTGATATGCTTAATCGCCCTCGCAAAGTATTGCGTGCTGCCCCTACCAATCCTGAGGCGGCAGAGGCAGGCAAGAAAGTGGTCAAAAAAGAAGTCAAGCCGCCTGTTGCGGGGGCTAAAAAGCCAGAGCGTGATAGCAACTGGAATGATGGTTCGCGTGGTAAAAAACCTGCCGAAAAGCGTGCAGCAACGCCTGCCAAGGCCCAAGAAGAGGGCTGGCGTTCAGGTGGTGGACGCGGTGGTTCCAGAAACAACCGCAGGAATCAGCAGCAGCAAATCAAAGAGCCGGCAGTACCAGAGTTTATCGCTCGTGACGTTCATGTGCCCGAAACCATTTCAGTGGGCGATTTGTCTCATAAAATGTCGGTCAAGGCAGCGGAAGTTATTAAGCTGTTAATGAAGATGGGGCAAATGGTTACTATTAACCAGATTCTTGACCAGGAAACTGCCATGATCGTGGTTGAAGAGTTGGGGCATCATGCGATTGCCGCCAAACTTGATGATCCCGAGGCATTCCTTGACGAAAACGTCGAAAGCGTTGATGTTGAATTGATGCCGCGTGCACCGGTTGTTACGGTAATGGGTCACGTTGACCATGGTAAAACCTCCCTGCTTGACTACATTCGCCGTGCCAAAGTAGCCGGGGGGGAAGCTGGCGGTATTACCCAGCACATTGGTGCTTACCGTGTTAAAACAGAAGGCGGCGTAGCCACCTTCCTTGATACCCCCGGACACGAAGCATTTACTGCCATGCGTGCACGAGGTGCTCAAGCGACCGATATCGTTATTCTGGTGGTTGCCGCTGATGACGGTGTCATGCCGCAAACGCGTGAAGCTATTCACCATGCCAAAGCGGCAGGTGTACCTTTGGTTGTAGCCATTAACAAGGTGGATAAACCCGAAGCCAACCCCGAGCGCGTGAAACAGGAACTGGTTGCCGAAGAAGTGGTGCCCGAAGAGTATGGTGGCGATGTGCCATTTATACCCGTATCAGCCAAAACTGGTTTTGGCATTGATGATCTTATCGAAAACGTACTGTTGCAGGCTGAAATTCTTGAATTGACAGCTGCAGTTGATGCGCCAGCCAAAGGTGTGGTGATTGAATCCAGCCTTGACAAGGGTCGCGGTCCTGTAGCTACCATTCTGGTTCAAAGTGGCACCCTGAAACGTGGTGATGCCATTTTGGCTGGTGCAAGTTATGGCCGTGTACGTGCCATGCTTGATGAAACAGGTAAAAATATTCCAAAAGCAGGGCCATCTGTACCCGTTGAAATCCAGGGGCTGTCTGAAGTTCCTGCCGCCGGTGATGAAGTTCAGGTTCTTGTTGATGAACGTAAAGCACGTGAAATTGCCTTGTTCCGTCAGGGTAAATTCCGTGACGTTAAACTGGCACGTCAGCAGGCGGCCAAGCTCGAATCCATGTTTGACAACATCGGTGAAGGTATGCAAACGCTTGAACTCATCATTAAAACCGATGTTCAGGGTTCACAAGAGGCGTTGGTCCAATCGCTGGTCAAGCTGTCTACCGATGAAATTCGTGTACGCGTTGTGCATGCCGCTGTTGGTGGTATTTCTGAAAGTGACGTTAACCTGGCCATTGCATCCAATGCGGTTATTATTGGCTTTAACGTACGCGCAGACCAAAGTTCAAAAAAACTGGCAGAATCCAACGGCATCGACATCCGTTACTACAACATTATTTATGATGCGGTAGATGACGTTAAAAGTGCCATGTCTGGTATGCTTACGCCAGAAAAACGCGAAGAAGTTATCGGTATGGTTGAAATTCGCGAGGTTTACAGCATTTCCCGTATTGGTAAAGTGGGTGGATGTATGGTTACCGACGGTATGGTACGCCGGGACTCTCAAGTACGTCTGCTGCGTAATCATGTGGTTATCTGGACTGGTTACATCGACTCCCTCAAACGCTTCAAGGATGATGCCAAAGAAGTGAAAGCCGGTTTCGATTGCGGTATCACTTTAAGGGGCAATAACGATATCGAAGTGGGCGATCAGCTTGAGATCTTCGAAATCAAAGAAATTGCCCGTACGCTGTAAATTTTATTATGAATCGACATAAGTCAAAATCGCCTGCCAGCCGTAATATACGTCTGGCAGACCAGATACAGAAAGACCTGGCAGTGCTTATCCAGCGTGAAATGGATATGTCCCGTGTGGGTTTAATTACCGTAACCGGGGTTGATCTTAGTGCAGATTATGCACATGCCAAAGTGTATTTCACGGTTCTGGGTGCAGAGCCAGAGGTAGCGTTTACCGCCCTGAATGAAAAGGCGGGCTGGCTGCATTCTTTACTGTTTAAAATGCTGCACATTCATACCGTACCCACTTTGCGCTTCATTCATGATGAGCATATGGCACGTGGTATTGAAATGACGCAGCTTATAGATCGAGCAATCCGTCCGGAAGATTTTCCTGTGCAAACAGACAATCTTGATGACATAGAAACAGGCAATAAATAACTGCCTGGTATTTGGGTAAATAAATGGGACGAAGGAAAGGTCTGGACATTACCGGGGTGTTGCTACTTGATAAGCCTGTGGATTTATCAAGTAACCATGCCCTGCAAAGAGCCAGACGTGCAATGGATGCAAAAAAAGCCGGTCATACAGGAACCCTGGATCCATTTGCGACCGGCTTGTTGGTTTGCTGTTTTGGAAAAGCCACTAAAATATGTGGTCCCATGCTGAATGTGGATAAAAAATATATTGCCACCCTTCAGTTGGGTTCTGAAACCGACTCGGGTGACTTAACGGGTGCCGTGGTTCAGGAAGCTGCCGATTTTTCTGGAATTACGGCAGAACAGTTAAATAAAGTTTTACCCGGTTTTTCGGGTGAAATACAACAAATTCCGCCGATGTATTCGGCCTTGAAGCGGGATGGGCGTCCGCTTTATGAATATGCACGCCAGGGCATAGAGCTTGAGCGTGAACCCCGTACCGTAACTATCTACGAAATAAATGTGCTACGTGTTCAACCAACAGTGGTTGAGCTGGAAGTGTTCTGCAGTAAAGGAACCTATATACGTACACTTGCCCAGGATATTGGAAGGGCATTGGGTTGCTTTGCGCACCTGATTGCCTTGCGGCGCACGGCTGTTGGCCCGTTTACCCTAGACAATGCAATTGCCCTTGAGGCTTTGCAAGGCATGGAATCACCGGTTGACAGGCTGATGGCCCTGGACGAACTACCTGACGGTCTGGTGCCGTTAAAACTACTTCAAAAGGAAATACTATGAGCCAAGCGCTCCGTAACGTTGCGATTATTGCTCACGTTGACCATGGTAAAACAACAATGGTTGACCAGTTATTACATCAGGCGGGTACATTCCGTGATAACCAGCATATTGCTGAGCGTGTCATGGACTCCGGCGATATCGAAAAAGAACGTGGCATTACGATTCTTTCAAAAAACTGTGCCGTCGAATATGAAGGTACCCACATCAATATTATTGATACGCCCGGACACGCCGACTTTGGTGGTGAAGTAGAGCGCGTATTATCAATGGTTGATGGTGTCTTGCTATTGGTTGATGCGGTTGAAGGCCCTATGCCGCAAACCCGTTTCGTGACCAAGAAAGCCCTTGCCCTGGGTCTGAAACCGATTGTTGTGGTTAATAAAATTGACCGCCCCGGTGCACGTCCTGATTTTGTTATTAATACGACGTTTGATCTGTTTGATAAACTCGGTGCAACCGAAGAACAGCTTGATTTTCCGGTTATTTACGCTTCAGGCCTGTCCGGTTTTGCCGGCCTTACCGATGATGTGCGTGAAGGCGACATGCGCCCCTTGTTTGACGCTGTTTTGAAATATGTGCCTCAGCGTAACGATGACAAAGAAGCGCCCTTGCAAATGCAAATCATCTCACTTGACTACAACAGCTATGTGGGCAAGATTGGTGTGGGTCGTATCAATCGTGGCCGTATTCGTACAGGTCAGGAAGTTGTGGTTAAGTTTGGTGAAGATGGAGAAACCTCCAAGGGGCGTGTAAACCAGGTTCTTAAATTTCAGGGCCTTGAGCGCGTTCAGGTTGACTCCGCTGATGCCGGTGATATTGTCCTGATTAACGGTATTGATGAAATTGGTATTGGTTGCACCTTGTGTGATCCGGTCAATCCCGAAGCCCTGCCAATGCTGAAAATTGATGAACCTACATTAACCATGAACTTTATGGTTAATACATCGCCTTTGGCCGGCCGTGAAGGCAAGTTCGTGACCAGTCGCCAGATTCGCGACCGCTTGAATCTGGAACTGAAGTCCAACGTAGCCCTGCGGGTAAAAGATACTGATGATGATACGGTGTTTGAAGTATCTGGCCGTGGTGAACTGCACCTGACTATTTTGCTTGAAAACATGCGTCGTGAAGGCTATGAGCTGGCTGTTTCACGTCCTCGCGTAGTTTACAAGGAAGTTGACGGCGTACGTTGTGAGCCGCTGGAACTGTTAACCATTGATCTTGAAGATGGGCACCAGGGTAGTGTGATGGAAGAGTTGGGCCGTCGTAAGGGTGAATTGTTAGACATGCAATCCGATGGCCGTGGTCGTACCCGACTGGAGTATCGTATTCCTGCCCGTGGCCTTATCGGCTTCTCAACCGAGTTCATGTCCCTGACGCACGGTACGGGTCTCATGAGCCATATTTTTGATGAATATGCACAGGTTCGTGAAGGCAGCGTTGGTGAGCGGCGGAATGGAGTCCTGATCAGCCAGGATAATGGTGATGCCGTGGCCTATGCTTTATGGAAACTGCAAGATCGTGGCCGTATGTTTGTTTCGCCTGGCGAGCCTTTGTATGAAGGGATGATTATTGGTATTCACAGTCGTGATAATGACCTGGTTGTTAACCCTATCAAGGGTAAGCAATTAACCAATATCCGTGCATCAGGCACCGATGAGGCTGTGCGTTTAGTGCCCCCCATCAAGCTGAATCTTGAGTATGCGGTAGAGTTTATTGATGATGATGAACTGGTTGAAATAACACCTAAAAGTATCCGTTTGCGTAAACGTTACTTGCTTGAGCATGAGCGCAAGCGTGCCTCACGTGAAAGCAATAATTCATAGTGTTTGTTTTCAGGGTGGCAGTCTTTAATGTTGTTTAAGATTAAGGATACCATCCCCTATAAACCGCGCTACTTGGCGTAAATTAAAACAGCATCGTGTAAACTATATTCCATATACGGGATAAATGTTTACCATGCTGTTTTTTTATACAGAAAACAGGGCGTCTGGGCAGGTAGTAGTTGATATTAATCAGAACAAGCCTATATAAATAATGTATTAGCAGTTTGTTTATTTACGATTTGGTATTGCGGTGGTAGTATCAGAAGTGATGATTTCTATCTATATAAATCGTAGCCAACAATAAACGCCCATATATGAATGTGAACAGGCTTTCTTCGCATCAAGGTATCTCGTTCAGGTATATGTTCATATGCCTGAGCCTGTTCCTGTTTGCACTGCGTTCACTCATTCCATTTGGCTATATGCCCAATATGCAGGCCTTTAGCCAGGGCAAAATAGAAATTACCGTTTGTTCACCAAGCGGTACACCTACTGTTGTTTCAGTTGACTTGTCCAACGATCAACATCCCCTGGATAACGCTCATGATGGCATGATGAGTTGTCCTTTCAGCAGCATTAATGCGCAAAGCATGCTGGTTGGCCTTTCCAATGAAGGCATCAGTACTGTTTCTTTACCCGAAATGTTTGTCCCCTCTCTCGAGCATTCTCTGGTAACGAAGGTACGCCGCTTAGGCCCACCGCTTGGCTCCAG
>JAVESC010000047.1:0-21754 GCA_034006805.1 Advenella sp. | reverse complement strand
TGTATCGCCACATTGGCCCTACCACCGACGTTCCCGCAGGTGATATTGGCGTTGGTGCCCGTGAAATTGGTTATATGTTTGGCCAGTACAAACGTCTTACCGGCCGTTACGAAGGCGTTTTCACCGGTAAAAAAATTCCCTGGGGCGGCTCATTGGCCCGCACCGAAGCCACCGGCTACGGCACCGTTTATTTTGCCCAAAACATGCTAACCACCAGTGGTCAGGCCCTTGAAGGTAAAACCTGCGTGGTATCGGGGGCCGGTAATGTTGCCATTTACACGATAGAAAAACTGTACCAGAACTGCGCCGTGCCGGTTACCTGCAGCGATTCTCGCGGCTTTATTTACCACAAGTCGGGCATCAACCTGGAAACGCTTAAGCAGCTTAAAGAAACTGAATCCGCCTGCCTGTCCAAATATGCCGAGATTCACACCGATGCGGTTTACACCCCGGTTTCCAGCTACCCGGCCGGCCGCAATGCCGTCTGGTCAGTTCCCTGCGACCTGGCCTTCCCGTGCGCAACCCAAAACGAGTTAAATCAGGCTGACGCCCGTGAACTGCTTAAAAACGGCTGTATTCTGGTTGCGGAAGGGGCCAATATGCCCTCTACTCCAGAAGCGGTTGAAGAGTTCCTGAAGGCAAAAATTATGTATGCGCCTGGCAAAGCCGCCAATGCCGGTGGTGTTGCCACCAGCCAGCTTGAAATGGCCCAAAACGCCAGCATGATTCAATGGAGCTTTGACGAGGTGGATGTTCGTTTAAAAACCATCATGAAAAACATCTATGTTACCGCTTCGGAAACCGCCAACGAATTTGGCCAGCCCCACAACCTGGTGCTGGGCGCCAATATTGCAGGCTTCCGCAAAGTTGCCGATGCCATGATTGACCAAGGCGTGGTTTAACAACGGCGATTAAAATAGTCATGAAACTTCGGCTAAACAAAAACGCTATCCTGCTGGATAGCGTTTTTTTATACTACTCGCACTGCTGATTACTGGTTCCCACGCTCTGCGTAAGAATGCAGACCGTACTACCCGCCCCAGACGTTCTCACGCAGGGGCGTGAAAACGAGAAGGACGGAGTAAAACGTGAGAACCACTTGTTAAAGACGCTTATTCAGCATCAGTGGGCGTTTCTGTTGGTGCAACAGAACCTTCCAGGCCCTCAAGGCCACCCAGCGCTTTGGCAGACAGACGCAAACGACCGCGGTCATCGGCTTCAATTACTTTAACCTTAACCTTCTGACCAACAGCAAGTACATCATTGATATTGGCAATACGGTAATTGGCAATTTCAGAAATGTGCAGCAAGCCGTCACGACCTGGCAGGATTTGTACAATACCGCCAAAGTCCAGCAAGCGCTGAACCGTGCCTTCGTACACCTGGCCAACTTCTACCACAGCGGTTAATTCAGCAATACGGCGCTCGGCTTCTTTGGCCTGCTCAAGGTCGGCGCTTGAAATAACCACATCGCCTTCATCGCTAATATCAATATGGCAACCGGTTTCTTCGGTAAGGGCACGAATGGTGGCACCACCCTTGCCAATCACGTCACGAATTTTATCGGGGTTGATTTTCATGGTAAGCATGCGCGGGGCAAAGCTGGACAGTTCAGTACGTGAGCCGGTAAGGGCTTCGTTCATTTTGCCCAGGATATGCAAGCGGCCTTCACGGGCCTGTGCCAGTGCAACCTGCATGATTTCTTTCGTAATACCCTGGATTTTGATATCCATTTGCAAGGCGGTAATGCCGTTTTGGGTACCAGCTACCTTGAAGTCCATATCACCCAGGTGATCTTCGTCGCCCAGGATATCGGTAAGTACGGCAAACTTGCCACCGTCTTTGATAAGACCCATGGCAACACCGGCCACGTGATCTTGTACCGGCACACCAGCGTCCATCATGGCCAAAGAACCACCACAAACAGAAGCCATGGATGAAGAACCGTTGGATTCAGTAATTTCAGAAACCACACGAATGGTGTACTGGAAATCTTCGTGTTTGGGCAAGGTGGGAACCAGCGCACGTTTAGCCAGGCGGCCATGGCCGATTTCACGGCGTTTGGGAGAACCGAAACGGCCGGTTTCGCCAGTGGCAAACGGAGGCATGTTGTAATGCAGCATGAAACGGTCACGGTATTCGCCCATGACGGAATCAATGATTTGTTCGTCTTGCTTGGTACCCAACGTAGCAATAACCAGGGCCTGTGTTTCACCACGGGTAAACAAGGCACTGCCGTGCGTACGGGGCAATACACCCAAACGAACGCTAATAGGACGTACGGTGCGGGTATCGCGGCCGTCGATACGAGGCTCGCCATTCAGGATTTGACCACGCACCAGGGCTGATTCCAGATCAAACATGATGTTTTCAACGGCAACGCTATCGGGCGCGTCTTCGTTGCGCTCGGCAGCCTGTGCAACCAGACCTTGCTTGACGCTGGCATACACTTCTTTCAGTTTGGTGGTGCGTTCCTGCTTCTGGCGAATGTCGTAAGCGGCTTTAAGGCCTTCACTGGCCAGTGCGGTAATTGCAGCAATAAGCGGTTCATTCTTGGGGGCCGGCTGCCAATCCCATTCAGGTTTGCCGGCTTCTTCAACCATTTCGTGAATGGCATTGATGGCCACTTGCATTTGTTCGTGACCAAACACCACACCACCCAGCATGATTTCTTCAGACAATTGCTTGGCTTCTGATTCAACCATTAAAACGGCTTCTTCAGTACCCGCAACAATTAGGTCCATGTCGGATGTTTTCAATTGGGCAGACGTTGGGCTTAACACATACTGCTCATTGATATAGCCTACCCGGGCGGCACCAATGGGGCCATTGAAAGGAATACCAGAAACAGACAAGGCAGCCGAGGAAGCAATCATGGCCAAGACATCGGGATCAATCTCGGGATCTACCGACAGGACATGAATAATAACCTGAACGTCGTTGTAGAAACCTTCAGGGAACAGCGGACGCAATGGGCGGTCGATTAAACGGGAGGTGAGGGTTTCTTTTTCGGAAGGCTTGCCTTCACGTTTGAAAAAACCACCGGGAATGCGACCGGCCGCATAGGTTTTTTCTACGTAATCAACCGTTAAAGGGAAGAAGTCTTGCCCTGCTTTTGCCTGCTTGGCGGCCACGACAGTGGCCAGCACAACCGTATCACCCATGGATGCCAGAACGGCACCGGATGATTGGCGGGCGATTTCACCTGTTTCCAAAACGACGGTGTGAGCACCATACTGAAATGACTTAGTCACTTTATTAAACATTTGTATTCCTTACAATAATTATTTGCCCGTTCACTACAAAAACACACCATGATTCCATGCATTTAAATTTGGCAAACAAACAACAATAAAAAAACCGTGCACAGCACCATAATAGTGCTGTGCACGGTTTTATCCTTGGGCAAAAACCCCGGGAATCACTTACGCAGACCGAGTTTTTCGATAAGAGCGCGGTAAGAGTCAGGGTTACGGCCTTTCAGGTAATCAAGCATTTTGCGGCGACGGCTAACCATGCGCAGCAAACCGCGACGTGAGTGGTGGTCTTTCATGTGTGCTTTGAAGTGACCGGTCAACTCGTTAATACGGGCTGTTAACAGGGCAACCTGAACTTCAGGAGAACCTGTATCGCCTTCTTTACGGGCAAATTCTGAAACGATTTCTGATTTTTTGATATCTGATACTGACATAATATATTCCTCTGGAGACATGCGGCAACACTGAGGGGCATTACCGTGAATTACCATGAAAATTGAAAAAATGCATTAATACTTAACAGTACTAATGCTTAATAATACTTGCTATGAAGGCCTGAACCTATACCTGCAATAAATGCACCCTATAATAAATGCATGTACTTATGGTTTTTTACAAAACAAAAACAAGTCAAGTGCGTAATTATAGCTTATTCTGCTGAATAATGCCCCGTTTAAATTGCGCACCAAAAAGGAATTAAAAATGTTTGCACTAACACAACATAAGCGACAACCCAAGCGGCTAACACCCGTGCTGCTAACCGGCTTGCTCCTGACGCTATCGGCCTGTTCTACCTACCGGGACATCCCCCCCAACAGTCCTATTAGCCAGGTTGAAAACCAGCTGGGCACCCCCAATTACCGCTGCACCCTGCCCGATGGCCGCCAACGGCTGGTCTGGAGCCAACAACCACAGGGGCAATACGCCTATGGTGCCAATGTAAACCAGCAGGGCAATATAGACAAAGTCCAGTCACTCCTTACCGATAGCCACTTCAGGCGACTGAACGAAGGCCACTGGACACAAAGCGACGTTGCCTGCGAATTTGGCCCACCAGCCGAAATAGACCGGGTAGGCCTGGGTGAAAAAAATGAAGTGGTCTGGACTTACCGCTACAAACAAAGCAATGCCTGGAATTCGTTAATGTTTGTGTATTTCGGGCGCAATGGCGATGCCGTCACCCATTATCACTCTGGGCCCGATCTGCGCTATGAACGCTGGTTTAACGATTAAGCAAAAAGCCGCCACACCCGTGCAAACAGATGTAGCGGCTTTTCAGGTGGCCGTCAAAGCCGGTTTTTTAGAAAAAGTTAAGGCGCCCTAAGCGTTACGCCGGCGGGTCGTCAGGGTTGCGGCGCTTGTTATAATGCTGGCGAATTTTACGCCAGCGAAAATACCATACCCCCCAACCCGATAATGCATAAATAACAAACAGCCCAAACAGCACAATGGGCGGATTAATAGACACAACAGCAAAAACCAGCACCACCGCCAGCATAATGCTGGCCGGTGACAGCTTTTTTTCAAGGGCCAAAGACTTGCCACTAAAAAACGGGGCATTCGTGACCATGGTAATGCCGGTATAGGTGGTAATAACAAAGGCAATCCAGGCCTGGAATTCGTAGTCGGGAATTTTATTATCTACCGACAGCCAGACAAACCCGGCCACCAGCGCAGCAGCTGATGGACTGGGCAAGCCCTGGAAAAAACGGCTATCCACCACCTCTATGTTGGTATTGAAACGGGCCAGCCGGATAGCCGCCCCCGCCACGTAAATAAAGGCGGCAATCCAGCCCCAGCGGCCAATATCCTGCAGCAGGTATTCATACATAACCAAAGCCGGCGCCACACCAAAAGACACCATATCGGACATAGAGTCATATTGCTCGCCAAAAGACGATTGTGTATTGGTCATTCTGGCCACCCGACCATCCATGGCATCCAGGACCATGGCGGCAAAGATGGCAATGGCCGCCACTTCAAACTTGCCATTCATGGCCTGCACAACGGCATAAAATCCGGCAAATAAATTGGCCGTGGTAAAAGCATTGGGCAGCAGGTAAACACTGCGACGGCGGTGAAGATCATTCATGATGTTTTCTATTCTGCAGGTAAATTGGCCAAGACCGTGCTGGTGGCACTGACTTTATCACCAATAACAACGCTTGGACGAGAGCCCAAAGGCAGGTAAACGTCTACCCGGGAACCAAAACGGATAAAACCATAACGCTGGCCGTGTTTAAGCTGGTTACCCTCTTGGGCATAACATAAAATACGCTTGGCTACCAGGCCAGCCACCTGCACAGCGGTAACTGTATGCCCGGTGGGCGTTTCAAGCACCATGGCATTGCGTTCATTTTCCAAAGAAGCCTTGTCAAGGGCCGCATTAAAAAACTTGCCCGAAAAATACTGGACTTTTTTAACTAAACCATCTACCGGCGAACGATTGGAATGCACATTAAACACATTCATGAACACACTAATTTTAATGGCATCGCGCTGCGCATAAATATCATACACCTCTTCGACGGCCACAATGCGGCCATCGGCAGGAGACAGCACCAGATTGTCACCCTCGGGGGCTACCCGCTGGGGATCGCGAAAAAACTGCAATACAAACAGGGCAATGATCCAGAACGGTATAGAAACCGCAAACGACCAGAGCGAAACGATAAGTGCGGCAACTATTGAGATAGCCAGAAAAGGCCAGCCCTCTTTGGCAATAACAGGATGAGGGTAATGAGGTTTATTCATTCGTTTTTTTAATCAAGGCAAATAATAATGGCCCATTGTAATAAAAATAAAAGCTTCGCGTACAAACAAAAAACCCAATCCTGCATATAACAGGATTGGGCTTCTTGATTATTGAACCATTCATGCTGGCAGGCCCTGCCCGTTAACGGGAAAACAAGCCTGCCAAACAGGCATTAAACGCGTTCAATAATAACGGCAGCACCCTGGCCAACACCAATACACATGGTGCACAGGGCATAACGGCCACCGGTGCGCTGCAACTGGTACATGGCTGTGGTAACCAGACGGGCACCAGATGCACCCAATGGGTGACCCAGGGCAATGGCACCACCATTGGGGTTGACGTGTTCTGCGTCATCGGCCAAGCCCAGGTCGCGGGTAACCGCCAGTGCCTGTGCGGCAAACGCCTCGTTCAGCTCGATCACGTCCATTTGCTCAAGGGTTAAACCAGCTTTGTCCAGTACCTTGCGAATAGCCGGTGCAGGACCAAAACCCATGACACGCGGGGCAACACCGGCGGTTGCCATGGCAACCACACGTGCTTTGGGTGTCAGGCCGTATTTTTTAACCGCTTCATCGGAAGCCAGCAACACAGCGCAAGAACCATCGTTAACACCCGATGCGTTACCGGCAGTAACCGAACCACCCTGACGAACCACCCCTTTCAGTTTGGCCAGTGTTTCGGCAGTGGTCGCACGAGGATGCTCATCGGTATCAACAATTTTGGGATCGGCTTTTTTCTGGGGCACGCTGACCGAAATGATTTCTTCTTTGAAAACACCGTCAGCAATGGCACGGGCAGCACGTTGCTGACTGCGCAGTGCAAAAGCGTCCTGGTCGTCACGCGAAACCTTGAAGTCATCAGCCACGTTTTCAGCCGTTTCGGGCATGGAGTCAATACCATACTGCTCTTTCATTTTAGGATTGACAAAACGCCAGCCAATGGTGGTGTCTTCAATTTTGGCAGCGCGTGAAAAAGCGGTGTCGGCCTTGCCCATGACGAATGGGGCACGTGACATGCTTTCAACACCACCGGCAATCATCAGATCAACTTCACCCGATTTAATCGCGCGGGCGGCGGTACCAATCGCATCAAGGCTGGATGCGCACAAACGGTTAAGTGTGGCACCGGGCACTTCAACCGGCAAACCGGCCAGCAAACCGGCCATACGGGCCACGTTGCGGTTATCTTCACCGGCCTGGTTGGCACAACCGTAAATAATATCGTCCAGTTCGGCCCAGTTAACCGAAGGGTTACGTTCTACCAGGGCTTTAATGGGCAATGCAGCCAGATCATCGGTGCGAACGGTAGACAGGCCACCGCCGTAACGACCAATAGGAGTACGGATGGCATCACAAATATATGCATTAGTCATTTTGCTGATTTCCAGAAAAAATTAAAAATAATTAGAAAATGAGTGGGGCGCCTGTACGGGCCTGCAAGTCTTCGTCACTGATATCCACCAGTTTTTCGATGACTTTGACACCCTCAGGGGTAATTTCAAGTACCGCTATATCGGTATAAATGCGACTGACCACACCCAGACCGGTGACAGGAAGGGTACATTTTTCAAGAATTTTAGGCGCACCGTCTTTAGAGTTGTGGTCCATCAGGATGTACACTTTTTTGGCACCCACTGCCAAATCCATGGCACCACCTACTGCCGGTGGCTCACCGGGACGACCCAAAGACCAGTTGGCCAGGTCACCATTAGCCGATACCTGCATGCCACCCATGATACATAAATCAAGGTGACCGCCACGCATAATGGCAAAAGAATCGACGTGATGGAAAAAAGAGCCGCCCGTTAACAGGGTGACCGGCTGTTTACCGGCGTTAATCAGCTCATAATCAACGTCTTCTTCTGCAGGCGTTGGGCCCATGCCCAAAATACCGTTTTCGCTATGCAACAGCACTTCGTCTTCAGGATTAAGGTAATTGGCCACCAGTACGGGAATGCCAATACCCAGGTTAACGTAGCTGCCAGGAGCAATATCTTTTGCCAGGCGCTCTGCCATTTGCTCGCGTGTGAGTTTTTCCATTTTATGGTTTTCCTTAGCTAGAGATATGAGGATTTTCAACCTGAACCACACGGTTCACGAAAATTCCCGGCGTAATAATATGCTCGGGATCCAGATCACCCAGCTCAACAATTTGCTTGACCTGAACGATGGTTTGCTTGGCAGCCTGACACATGACCGGACCAAAGTTTCGCGCGGCCTTGCGATACACCAGGTTACCCCAGCGATCACCCTTTTCGGCCAAAACAAAAGCAAAATCGCCATGAATGGGATATTCAAACACATAGTGCTGACCGTTTATTTCGCGGGTTTCCTTGCCTTTGGCCAAGTCTGTACCATAGCTGGTACGGGTGTAGAAACCACCCAGACCGGCACCGGCCGCGTGCAGTCGTTCGGCGATGGTACCCTGTGGCACGCATTCCAGTTCAATCTTGCCTGCTTTGTATTTCTCGTTGAATACATTGGAGTTGGATGACTTCGGAAATGAACAGATAATTTTGCGAACCCGGTCGGCCTTGAGTAACGCGGCCAGGCCGGTTTCAAAGTTACCTGCATTGTTGTTGACCACCGTCAGATCCCGTGCTCCCTGGTCGATCAGGGCATGAATCAATTCTGTTGGATGACCTGCTCCACCAAAACCGCCAATTAGAACGGTTGCTCCGTCAAACACGTCCGCGACAGCTTCTTCAACGCTGCCACAAATTTTATTTATCATAATCTAAAGCCTTAAGTTTGCGACTAATGTAAATGTAATCAATTCGCACAAAGACAGCATAAATTTTTTACACCGTAGATTTCAATCCTGAATGGCATGTCCACGCCATTCAGGATTTTTAGTTTGTCTTTGAGACTAATAATTTTAACGTATCCCGCCGTATAAATTGCTTATTTCAGGGGCTCGTTGGATTCTGCATGTTTTTCAAGCAGCGGAGAAATCTGCCAGAACTGGGCTTCTGCGTCGGAAGCAGCGGCAAACCGCTTGATGGCTCGCACCACATTAAACAGACCAACCTGCTGGGCATAGTGCATGGGGCCGCCACGATGAGCCGGGAAACCATAGCCATTCAGGTAGACAATATCAATATCGGACGCGCGCAGGGCAATGCCCTCTTCCAGAATTTTGGCGCCTTCGTTAACCAGCGCATAAATGCAGCGGCTAACAATTTCCTGATCACTAACGACACGCGGCGTGATGCCACGGGCGTCACGAAACTCTTTAACAATATTTTCAACTACCGGATCAACAATAGGCGTACGGTTACCCGCTTCATACTTGTACCAGCCCGCAGCGGTTTTCTGGCCAAAGCGGCCAGCTTCACAAATACGGTCTGCCACCACCGGCACATAGGCCTCAGGGTTAGCTTCGGCACGACGCTTGCGCACGGCCCAGCCAATATCCAGACCGGCCAGGTCGGCCACACGGTAAGGGCCCATGGCAAAACCAAAGCTTTCAAGGGCTTTATCGATTTGTGAGGGCGATGCACCCGCCAGCATGGCGTTATCGGCCGCATCACGGTAGGCATACAGCATGCGGTTACCAATGAAGCCGTCACAAACACCGGACACCACCGGTTTCTTGCCAATTTTTTTGGCCAGCACAATAGAAGTGGCCAGCACGTCCTTGGCGGTTTTGTCGCCACGCACAATTTCAAGCAATTTCATGACGTTGGCGGGACTGAAGAAGTGCAGGCCAATGACATCTTCGGGGCGGCTGGTAAAGCCGGCAATCACGTTAAGGTCTAATGTGGACGTATTGGAAGCCAGGATGGCACCTTTTTTCATGACGCGATCCAGCTCTGAAAACACGGCTTTCTTGACATCCATATTTTCAAAAACCGCTTCAATCGCCAGATCAACATCGGCAAAACCATCATAACTAAGGGTGGTTGACAGCAATGCCATTCTTTCTTCTACCTGCCCCGCCGTAATACGCCCTTTTCTCATGGTGTTTTCGTAATTGCGGCGAATGGTGGCCACGCCCCGATCCAGGGCATCCTGTTTCTGCTCTAGCAGCACCACCGGGATACCCACGTTCAGGAAGTTCATACTAATGCCGCCACCCATGGTGCCCGCACCAATAACACCCACCTTTTCAACCTTGCGCAGCAGGGTATCGGCAGGCACATCGGGAATCTTGGTAGCGGCACGTTCGGCACTAAAAATATGGCGCATGGCAGCCGATTCAGGTGAGCTCATGAGTTGCAGGAACAATTCGCGTTCATATTTCAGGCCCTCTTCAAAAGGCATGAAAACACTGGCTTGCACCGCATCCAGGCATTTAAGCGGGGCAATTTGGCCTTTTTTGCCACTTTGCAGTTTCTCACGGGCGGCTTGCAAAATTTCGTTAGCCCCTTCAGGGTTAATGTCAATATCGCGAACACGCTTAAGGGGCTGTTTTTGGGCAACCACTTCTTTGGCAAAGTCAATGGCAGCACCAACTACGTCAGTTTCAACCACTTTATCCAGCAAGGCGGTGTCGGCCAATGCCTTGGCCTTGATAATTTGACCGGTGGTAATCATGTGCAAGGCTTTTTCCAGCCCTACAACACGCGGCAGGCGTTGCGTGCCACCCGCGCCAGGCAATAAGCCCAGCTTTACTTCAGGCAGGCCGATTTGCGCATGAGCGGCGGCAACACGATAATGGGCGCCCAGGGCCAATTCCAGGCCTCCACCCAGACAAACACCATCTATAGCCGCGACTACCGGCTTGGTGACGTTTTCAAGTACTTCAATCACTACACGTAAAATGGGCTGCTGCAACACCCTGGGGGTACCAAATTCGGTCACATCGGCACCGCCTGAAAACGCGCGCGCCGAACCGGTAATCACAATGGCATCCACACCACTGTCTGCTTCGGCCTGGTCAACAAAAACAACCAGGCTTTTCCTGAGCGCGTAGCTCATGCCATTCACGGGAGGGTTCTGAAACGTAATTAAAGCGATACGATCTTTAATGTCATAAGTTGCGTGACTCATTCTTAATCTGGCTCCGAAGGGTTATGTAAACTACTTGGCAAATTAATAATTCCGCAATGCGGAAATAATAGATGCTAATAATAATACACCATATTATTCAGCAAAACCCTTATTCTTTATGCTGTGATTGTTAAAACACAATGCTTTTAATGAAAGCAAATTCGCGGTATGATAATTCCATTTTCAATAATTTAGTTTTGCTATGCAGAATTTTAAAGCATTAATTAAAGCTTTAATAAATACAACCGGGATCTAACTATGGATATCAATTTCAATGCGGAACAGCTCGCGTTCCGGGAAGAAGTCAGGACATTCCTGAAAAACAATGTCAGTGACAGCATCAGGGCAAAAATTTTCAATTGCGAACCGTTAGCTAAACAAGAACGGGAAGAATGGCAAAAAACACTGTACCGCCAGGGATGGGGCGCCCCCGCCTGGCCGGTTGAATACGGCGGCACCGGCTGGGATGCCGTGCAACGCCATATTTTTGAAGAGGAATGTGCCACTTATGGCGCCCCTGAACAACTGTCGTTTGGCCTGAAAATGGTGGCACCGGTTATCCAGAAATATGCCTCACAGGAAATCAAGGACCGTTTCCTGCCCCGCATTATTTCGGGTGAAGACTGGTGGTGCCAGGGGTATTCCGAACCCGGTGCCGGCTCGGACCTGGCCTCTTTGAAAACCAGCGCCGTGCGCGATGGCGACCACTATATTGTGAATGGCCAAAAAACCTGGACCACCCTGGCCCAGCACGCCGACTGGATTTTCTGCCTGGTTCGCACCGATCCTGAAGTACGCAAGCAGGCCGGCATTTCCTTTTTACTGATTGACATGAAAACCCCCGGCATTACCGTACGGCCCATCATCATGCTGGATGACGGACACGAAGTGAACGAAGTGTGGTTTGAAAATGTACGGGTACCAGTATCCAATTTAGTGGGTGAAGAAAACCTGGGCTGGACTTACGCCAAGTTTCTGCTGGGTCATGAACGCACCAACATTGCCCGGGTTGGCCGCTCCAAAGCCGCGCTGGCCCGTGTTAAGGAAATGGCTCGCAAACAACCGGGCAATAATGGCAAACCGCTTATTGAAGACCCGCGTTTTCGTGACCGTCTGGCCCACATTGAACTGGATCTGATGGCACTGGAAATTACCAACCTGAAGGTGGTTTCGGCCGATGGCAAGCAACACACCCCCGGCCCCGAGGCATCCATCCTGAAAGTCAAAGGCTCTGAAATCCAGCAGGATATTGCCGAACTGGCCTCGCTGGCCCTGGGCAATTATGCACCTGCTCACATCATGGATTCTTCCCATGAGGATATCAGCCATGCCTTCCCGGCTGATTTCTATCATTTAACGGGGAATGCGTTCAACGTGCGCAAAACAACCATTTATGGCGGTTCAAGTGAAGTACAGAAATCCATTATTTGCCGGATGATTCTTGGCCTGTAAGGCACAAGCGGCAATATTGACCCTACTTACCTGAACTTTAGTAAACGAATATCTGGAGCTTTTCCATGGATTTTAATTTCACCGAAGAACAGCTGGCGCTGGAAGATACCATTAGCCGGTTTATTAATAAAGACTATGCGTTTGAAGCAAGAAGACAACTGGCCGCCAGTGAACAGGCTTATGACCAAAAAGCCTGGAATACCTACGCCGAGCTGGGTATTTTGGCCCTGCCTTTTCATGAAGACCTGGGTGGTCTGAACGGTACACCACTGGATACATATCTGGTCATGAAAGCGCTGGCTCCCGGCTTGATTTTAGAGCCTTATGTCAGCACCGTAGTGCTTTCAGGCGGTCTGATTAACGCGTTGGGTACGGCAGAGCAAAAAGAAACACTCATTGCCGGAATTGCCGACGGCTCTGTCACCTATGCCTTTGGCCATTACGAACCCGACTTCCGTTACCTGGAAAAAATGGTGTCCACCAGCGCCACAAAATCGGCCAACGGTTGGGTACTTAGCGGACAAAAAGCCATGACCATCGACGCCCCCAGTGCCAACCAGCTTTTGGTATCAGCCCGCACCAGTGGTGCAACCGGCGATGAGGAAGGGATTAGCGTTTTCCTGCTGGACCCTGCCACTCCCGGTGTAACATTGAAAACCTACAAAACCCACGATGGCCATTATGCCGCTGATATCGTGCTGGACAATGCCGAAGTGCCTGCCAGCGCCCTGCTTGGTGAAGAAGGCAAGGCCCTGCCCGCGATTATGGATGCAATTGCCCAAACCAACGTGGCCTTGTGCGCCGAACTGGTTGGATTAATTAATGCCCTGAATGAAGCGACCCTTGAGTACCTGAAAACCCGCAAGCAATTTGGGGTGGCGATTGGTACTTTCCAGGCCTTGCAGCACCGCATGGCCGAGATGGCCATTGCGGCCGAACAAGCCAATTCCATGGCCTTGCTGGCCGCGATTGAGATGCAAAACGGAAATTTACCACACCGGATAATGAAGGCATCTGGTGCGAAGGCTTATATTGGCAATCTGGCCCGCAAAGTTAGCCAGGAAGCAGTGCAGATGCATGGCGGCATGGGGGTGACCGATGAGCTGAATGTGGCGCATTTTTATAAGCGTGTCAATTTGATTAACACGATGTTTGGCGATCACGATTTCCATATGCAACGCTATAGTGATATGCTTGACGTCCCTTTGAATTAACTTTTTAAATACTAATAAACCATGAGCAATCACGATATTCCCAGTGGGTTCCGTTTGTTGAACAGGAACAGCCCGTTTTCAGATTTAACGGGCCCTTATTATGAGCAGGTTGATGAGAATGGCAAGCATACTGTTTTAGGTATCCGCCTGACTAATGAGCATTTGAATAAGATCGGGGTAGCCCATGGTGGCACGATGATGACGATTGCCGACAACGCATTCGGTGATGCAATTCTGGCCCATTACGACCATCCGGTGGCTTTTGTGACGGTCACGCTCAACAGCGAGTTTCTGTCAGCGGCCAAGGCCGGCGATTGGGTAGAGGCGCGGGTCAAGATTCATCGTGCCGGCAAACGGATGATTTTTGCAGGCTGTGCACTCACGGTTGAGGGCAAGCATGTTTTCAATGCAAGCGGGGTATTTTCGCTCATTGAAAAGCGTTAAGCTTGCATTGGGTAAGCCCCTCGTTCCACGCAGGGGCCCCCTTACACCTGCCCCATAGATTCTTTCAGGCGGTGTACAACCCCTTGCAAACGTGGACGAACCTCTTCAAGCAAGAAATCATCAGACAGGCTGAAAGACGGCCCACCGCAACTAAGCGACATGATCGGGTAATTCGGGCCCAAATTAACCCCAACCGCAATCGCATTCACGTCTTTTAACCAATCACCAAAAGAACAGGTACACCCCAGGCGCTCATAGTCTTGCATCGCCTGGTTAATGCCTTCAATAATCGCTTCGCTTGACTGCTCATCCAGTTCCCGTACACGTTCTATAATTTCATTGCGCTCGGCCTGGCTGGCTTCGGCCAAATACGCCCTTCCCATGGATGAAGTAGCTATTGGAATACGGGCACCCACATCAAGGCTTAATGTAAGGGCTGAACGGCTGCGGCAATTTTCTATATACAGCATTGAAAGCCGGTCACGGGCCCCCAGCGTTACCATGCCCTGGGAAAAATCAGCCACCTCTTGCATCAGCGGACGGGCCAGCTGGCGGATATCCAGCTTGGCCAGCATACCGACCCCCAGCGACAGGGTTGCCATGCCCAGACGGTATTTACCGCTGGTTTCATCATGGTTTAAATAGCCCAGCTTAATAAGCGTGGACGTAAGCCGTGAAACGGTTGACTTGGGCAAGCCACAACGCTGGGCAATTTCCTGGTTGCTAAGCACTTTGTTGCCCGAACGAAAACAGGCCAACACTTCAAGGCCACGGGCCAGGGCAGTCACAAAATGGCGGTCATCTTTGTATTTTTGTATAAGCGAATCAGTCAGGCTAACTGAGCTGTTGGAACGATTGGATAATGTCATGTTCTTTTATTTATAGTCAGGATCTTTTATTTGGTTTTCATCAGAAAATAATAGGCCTTGGCAAATACAGAAAGAAAACCTTCGCCTTCCCCCTACTACCAAGGCCTGTCATTTTCCATGAATGCTACCATACCAGATCAATAATGAAAATATATTTTGCCATGCAGAATACAGGGTATTTACACCAAGATATTTTACACCTGCCTTCAACTTCATCCCATCCGATTAAGGCATTCACCAAATCTGATTAGCACAGCGCCAGATTAGCCGTTAAAATCAGTGCTTGGAATAGCGTATTGAAACAGGCCAGGCGCTTGATAAGCTATTTTTCCACCCCCTATTCTATACCGCATAGCAAAACAACAACTTAATTCAGAGGCAGACACAATGGCAAACCCTATCGTTGAAAAACTTCACCAGCAAATGACACTACCCGTTATTTGCTCACCCATGTTCATCGTTTCAAGCCCCACACTGGTTATTGAACAATGTAAAAGTGGTGTAATTGGGTCTATGCCAGCCTTAAATGCCCGGCCTTCAGAGCTGCTTGATGACTGGCTGGCCCAAATCAGTGAAACCCTTGACGATGTGCGTGCCAAAGAACCGGGGCGTAAAGTGGCGCCATACGCGATCAACCAAATCATTCACGCGTCTAATGACCGGCTTGATAACGACATGCAAACCTGCGCCAGGCATAAGGTTCCCATGATCATTACCAGCCTGCGCGCCCCCGATGACATCGTTAAGCACGCGCATGAATGGGGTGGCCTGGTTTTTCATGACGTGACCACTATTCGCCATGCAGAAAAAGCCCTGGAAGCCGGGGTTGACGGTCTTATTCTGGTGGCCAGCGGTGCGGGCGGGCATGCCGGCAAGTTAAGCCCATTTGCCATTTTGCCCGAGGTTCGCAAGTTCTTTGATGGTCCGATAGCGCTTTCAGGCTCTATTACCAATGGCAGCAGTATTCTGGCCGCCCGTGCCCTGGGCGCAGACTTTGCTTATATTGGCACCCGCTTTATTGCCAGCCATGAAGCCAATGCCGATGAACGTTACAAAAAAATGATTGTAGAATCATCAGCCAAGGATATTTTGTATACCCCGTTTTTTACCGGCATTCCGGGCAACTATCTTACCCCCAGCATTATTGCCTCGGGCCTGAACCCCGAGAACCTGACCGAGGAAGAAAAACTGGCGACCAATTTTGGTTCCACCCGGGTCAAGCCCTGGAAAGATATTTGGGGTGCCGGCCAGGGTGTGGGCAGTATTAATTCGGTTGAAAGCACGGCCGATATTGTTAACAATATGAAGCAAGAATATAATGCCGCCCGTAAGCGCATTATGGCAGAACTCTAGTATTTATGTGTACCCTGATCACAAAACTGTCATCAACACCCTTGGCGGAGAACCCATGAGCCAAACTGTTCTGCTAGCCGAGCACAATAAAGTGCTTACGATTACGATTAACCGCCCCGAGCGGCGCAATGCCCTGGACACAGCCACTTATACCGCCCTTACCCAGGCATTTGAATCGGCCACCGGGCGCAACGACTTGCATGCGATTATTTTGCATGGCGCACAACAATACTTTACCGCCGGCAATGATCTGCGTGATTTTCAAAGCAAACCCAAGGGCGAAAGCCCCGGCCTGCGTTTCCTGAAAGCACTGGTTAACACAGATATTCCGGTGATTGCTGCGGTAGAAGGTGCCGCCATTGGCATTGGTGTTACCATGCTAATGCATTGTGATTTTATTATTGCCGCCAGCGACACCACTTTCCGGATTCCTTTTGTCCCGCTGGGGTTATGCCCCGAAGGCGCTTCCAGCGTATTATTGGCACAATATGTCGGCATTCGAAAAGCCAACGAATGGCTGTATTTGGGCCAGTCTTTTACTGCCCAAGAGGCTTTAGAAAGCAATTTCATCAACAAGATTGTGCCACCCGGCCAAGCACTGGATAAAGCAAGTAAAATGGCCAATACCATGGCCACACAATCTTTACTGTCATTAAAAACCACCAAGTCCCTGTTAAAAAGGACGTTAACCCCGTTAATTAACGAAACCCTGGACTGCGAGCGCGAGGCTTTCATCAAATGTCTTATTTCTGATGAGGCGCAGGCAGCATTCCAACAATTTTTTACTAAACCAGAGAAGTTGACATCATGATTAAAGATCAAGAAACCCAGACATTATTAGAGGACAGCCTTCGTCGTTTTATTAACGAAGTACTTGTCCCGGCCGAGGAGCAAGTCGCGGAAACTGATCAGATCCCCGCGGAAATCATTGAGCAAATGAAAGAGCTGGGCCTTTTTGGCCTGACCTTGCCCGAAGAATACGGCGGCCTGGGTTTGACAATGGAAGAAGAAGTGCGCATTGGCTTTGAATTGGGCCAAACCTCTCCTTCTTTCCGCTCTTATATCGGCACCAACAACGGTATTGGCGGTTCTGGCATTATTATTGACGGCACGCCCGAACAAAAAGAAAAGTACCTGCCCCGCATGGCAGCCGGCGAATTGATCGGCTCTTTCGCCCTAACCGAACCTGAAGCGGGTTCCGATGCCGGCTCACTGCGTACCACAGCAGTGCGCGATGGTGATTTTTATGTCCTGAATGGCACCAAGCGCTTTATTACGAACGCGCCCCATGCCGGCATTTTCACGGTTATGGCACGCACTTCTACCGAGATCAAAGGCGCTGGTGGTATTTCTGCTTTTATTGTGGAAGCCAACACACCGGGTTTGTCATTAGGCAAAATTGACAAGAAAATGGGCCAGAAAGGCGCCCATACTTGTGATGTGATTTTTGAAAACTGCCGCGTTCCTGCCAGCCAGTTAATTGGTGGTGTAGAAGGGGTTGGCTTTAAAACCGCCATGAAGGTGTTGGATAAAGGCCGCCTGCATATTTCTTCTATTGCCACCGGTGCCGCCAAACGGATGCTGCGCGATGCGCTGAATTATGCCAAAGAGCGCAAGCAGTTTGGTCAGCCTATTGCCAATTTCCAGTTGGTGCAAGGCATGCTGGCAGACAGCAAGGCTGAAATTTACGCCGCCGAGTGTATGATTCTTGACGCGGCACGCCGTCGTGACGCTGGCGAAAATGTATCAGCACTGGCTTCTTGCGCAAAGTATTTTTCTACCGAAATGTGCTGCCGCGTTGCCGACCGTGTGGTGCAGATTTTTGGCGGTGCGGGTTATGTGTCAGAGTACGGCATTGAACGGTTTTACCGTGATGTCCGTTTGTTCAGGTTGTATGAAGGTACTTCACAAATCCAGCAAATTATTATTGCCAAGGATTTAATCAGGAACGATTCTATCTGATTATTATTGCCAAGGATTTGATCAGGAACGATTCTATCTGATTATTATTGCCAAGGATTTGATCAGGAACGACCCCATCTGATTCTGGCTGGATGCAATAACCCCAAATTCCCCTCCCATGGAGGGGTGGCAGGCAAAGCCTGACGGGGTGGTTGCATCAAACAATGGAATAATTAAACGAAGCACCCGGTTGGTTGCATCAAACAACGAAATAATTAAACGAAGCACCGGGCTGATTGCATAAAACAACGAAATAATTAAACGAAGCACCGGGCTGGTTGCATCAAACAACAAAATAATTAAACGAAGCACCAGGCTGGTTAAATCAAGCACTGGGCCTATTTGAATAACTTCTAGGCAAATATTTTTATAAATCCTATTTAACAGCGGTGCGGCAAGTGCAGTCCCCTTTGCTCCGACGCCCCTGCGGGCCGAAGTCGCGGCAGGGAACCACACTTTCCACACCTTTTGCCTGTTTTAGAAAGTGATGCATACTGCCATTTTCAAACAATCTGAAAAAGCTGTGGCCGTTTATACAACTGCATTTTGGTAAATGCCACCATCCGTTCTAATAAATCGGGCCTGGACAACCGCTTCTGCCACCAGGCCAGCGCCTTTCCGGGCGATTCATTACGCCAGGCTACATACAAGGCTTCCACCGGTTTGGGAATACTGACCGCTTTTTGAACCAGCAAGCGCTGGCGCAGCGCCTCTTCCACATAAGGGGCCGGCAAAAAACCAAACCCCAGACCCGCCATTTGGTATTCAAACTTGCTTAACAAATTGGGCACCGTAATACTGGACTGCCCCGACAGCACACCTACCGTACGGGCCGGTAGCCTTCGGGCTGAGTCGGACACCACAATGGCATGATGTGCCAACAAATCGGCCTGCGTTAACGGGCGGTCTATCTGTGCCAGCGGATGGTTAGGCGACACCACAAAACGAAACGGCACCTGTCCGATCAAGTGTGTATGAAACCCGCCGCTTAAGGCAATATTGTCAATGGTTACCCCAATAAAAATATCGGTTCTGCCATCCTGAAGGGACTCCCAGGTGCCCGACAGCACCTCTTCGGATATCCGTATGCCTGTCTGGCTGGTTTCCTGATGAAAGGCCAGCAAATCATCTTTCAGGCAAAGCGAAGAAAACATGGTATTGACCCCAATGCGCAATTCGGTTTCCCAGCCGCTGGCCACCCTTTGCACCCTGTTTTCAAGCTCGGCAGCGGCCTGCATAAGCACCCTTCCCTCTTTCAGCAACTCGGCACCCGCCCGGGTCAGGCTGATTTTGGGGCCATTGCGCTCAAACAGTTTTACGTCCAGGTTTTCTTCCAGCTTTTGCACTGTATAAGAAACCGCTGAAGGCACCCGGAACAATTCCTTGGCAGCGCCCGCAAAAGAACCATGCCGGTCGATGGCATCCAGCAAATACAACGCATCCAGACTGATTTTGAACATAAAAAATCCTTTCCTTCATTTCATACAACAGGCCGCCAGGCCGTTGATTGTTGATTGTTGATCGTTGATCGTTGATCGTTGATCGTTGATCGTTGATCGTTGATCGTTGATCGTTGATCGTTGATCAAAACATTATATTCAAATATTTTGATGATACCCCACAAAACATTCCGTTTTTCAAACTGGATTAAATATAAGACAATAGCTACATATTGAATTTAAACAGTTTTGATAAGAAAAACAGATTTTCAAATAATCTGTTCTTATATGTAAGGAATATGACATGTTATCTATTACCAAAAGTCATGAGCGGGGTCACGTCCAGCACGGATGGTTGGATAGCCATCACTCATTTTCATTTGGCAGCTATTACAACCCCAAACAAATGGGTTTTGGCCCGCTGCGGGTTATTAACGAAGACAAGGTAGAACCCGGACAGGGATTTGGTACCCACGGCCATGAAAATATGGAAATTGTCAGTTATGTGCTGTCGGGTTCGCTTGAACACAAAGACAGCATGGGCAATGGTTCTGTGTTGCGTCGTGGCCAGGTGCAGCGCATGAGCGCCGGAACCGGGGTCTTGCACAGCGAGTTCAACCCTTCGGCCACAGAAACATCCCATTTTCTGCAAATCTGGCTTTATCCTAACCAGAAAAATATTGAGCCCAGCTATGAAGAAGCCGTTTTTAACGCTGAAGACAAACAGGACAAGTGGTGCCTGATTGCCTCTGAAACCGGTGAGCAAGGCTCTGTGCGCATTCACCAGGATGCCAGGCTGTATGCCGGCATTTTCAACGGCCAGCAGGCACCCGAATATACCTTGTCAGATGACCGCATCGCCTATATTCATGTCGTCAAGGGCTGTATTACCATTAATGGCCAGGCCCTGCTGGCGGGTGACGCGCTCAAGCTGACCACCGAATCGCTTATTCAGATTCAGCAAGCCAATAATGCCGAAGTCCTATTATTTGACATGACAGCCCATTAAACACAGAATCGCGGCAGTCATCAGAAGTTTAATTGCCATCTCAGGTTCCGAATGGCAAAGCAAAAATGAACAGGAACGATATAATTATTTTTTTAACAAGGGTTAGACATGAGTTTTTTGAATAAATTGAAATCACGTCGCAGTATTTACGCACTGGGCCGTAACGTAGCAACAGACAACACCACCATTGAATCCATTATCAAGGAAGCTGTCCGCAATTCGCCTTCTTCCTTCAACTCACAAAGCTCACGTGCCGTTATTCTCTTCAATGGCGAGCACGTTGCTTTCTGGGAAATTGTTGAAAACACCCTGCGCGCCATTGTGCCTGCTGACGCTTTCGCTGCCACCGAAGCCAAAATCAACAGTTTCAAGGCCGGTCACGGTACTGTTCTGTTCTTTGAAGACCAAAACGTGGTCAAAGGCCTGCAAGAAAAATTTGCCGCTTATGCAGACAACTTCCCGGTCTGGTCCGAGCAGGCTTCAGGCATTGCGCAGCACGCGGTATGGCTGGCTTTGGCAGACCACGACATTGGCGCTTCATTACAGCACTACAACCCCATTATTGACGAGCAAACCCTTGCCCGCTGGAACCTGCCCGCCAACTGGAAACTGCGTGCCCAAATGCCTTTCGGCAGCATTGAAGCCCCCGCCGGTGAAAAAGCATATATGGATGACGAAGAACGTTTCCGCGTTTTTGCCTGATTATTGCAAGCAGCACAACCGCCTGCAAAGCGCTCCGCATGCGGTTGGTGCAGACTGGCAAATAGCCATATAGCCATATAGCCAGCTATCATTAAAAACCCCGAGAAACCGGCATTAAGAACTGGTTTCTCGGGGTTTATTGTTAAAGCCCGGCCAATTGGCTGGACTTTTTGGCATGATACGAATAATTAATTATTCATCGCCCATTCTTTCAATCACGTCTTTTTCGTTCTCGAAGTTATCAATCGCAAACTGGGTATAGGCCTTGTTATCCATGTAATAGGTTCTTACGCCGTAGTCC
>JAVESC010000184.1:0-3257 GCA_034006805.1 Advenella sp. | reverse complement strand
GGATTTGGGCCGGTCTGGCCATGGGCATGGGCTGGGGTTACGGCATCTTCATGGCGATTATTGTGCTGCATTTTTTCTGGCAACTGTACACCTTCGACATCAACCGCCGGGACAAAAGCTTTGCCCTGTTTCGCGCCAATATCTGGACCGGTATTTTCCTGATTGCCGGTGCCCTGCTGGGTAGCGTTACCTCTCTATAAACAATTATTTTTCATTGGGTTAACCTTTTTAAATTAATGGTTAACCCTAATGTTGGGCGGCCATAAAACTCTATAATCTATGAGGTTATGAATAACCCATGACAGAAAAAAATTATGGCCAACAAAAATACCACTCTGGGAATCAAGGTTGATTCCACCCTGAAAGAACGTTTACAGCAAAATGCCAGCAAGCTTAACTGCACCCCGCACTGGCTGCACAAACAGGCCCTGCTGGCTTATTTGGACCAAATCGAACGGGGTCATACCCCTGAAGAACTGGCCCATTTGGTGATCCAGACGGACGAAAGCGAGATTGACATTTCCGACAACGAGACGCTTAACCCGCCGTTTTACGAATTTGGCCAGGACATCCAGCCCCAGTCTGTGTTGCGGGCAGCCATAACCGCGACCTACCGTCGACCCGAAACCGAATGTATTCCTATTTTGCTGGAACAGGCTCATATTGCCCAACCCGAACAAACCCGGGAATTGGCTCTGTCACTGGTAAAAGCCCTTAAAAACAAAAGCCCCTCGGGCGGCGTTGAAGGTCTGATCCAGGAATTTGCCTTGTCCAGCCAGGAAGGCGTCGCCTTAATGTGCCTGGCCGAAGCCTTGTTACGCATCCCCGACAAAGCCACCCGTGATGCCCTGATCCGTGACAAATTAAGCCAGGGTGACTGGAAAGCCCATATGGGCGGCTCTTCCTCGGTATTTGTCAATGCCGCTACCTGGGGCTTAATGCTAACCGGCAAACTGGTCGCCGTTAATAGCGAACAAAACCTGTCGTCGGCCCTTACCCGCTTAATCGGCAAAGGGGGCGAGCCCCTGATTCGCCAGGGCGTGAACATGGCCATGCGCATGATGGGCGAACAGTTCGTTTCCGGACAAACCATTTCGTCCGCACTGGCCAACAGCCGCAAATTTGAAGCCCGTGGTTTCCGTTACAGCTACGATATGCTGGGCGAAGCCGCCACCACCATGGCCGATGCCCAACGCTACTACGAATCCTACGAACAGGCAATTCACGCGATTGGCAAGGCCTCACAGGGTCGGGGCATTTATGAAGGCCCGGGCATCTCTATCAAGCTGTCTGCCCTGCATCCGCGCTATTCCCGCGCCCAGCGTGAACGTATCATGAATGAACTGCTGCCCCGCCTGGAGTCACTGACTAAACTGGCCAAATCCTATGATATTGGCTTAAACATTGACGCCGAGGAAGCCGACCGCCTGGAGCTATCGCTAGACCTGCTGGAAGCCCTTTGCCACAACCGCGAATTTGACGGCTGGAACGGGATTGGCTTTGTGATTCAGGCCTACCAGAAACGGGCACCATATGTGATTGATTATGTGATTGACCTGGGTCGGCGCACCCATCACCGCCTAATGATCCGCCTGGTTAAAGGCGCTTACTGGGACAGCGAAATCAAGCGCGCCCAGGTGGATGGCCTGGAAGGCTACCCGGTGTATACCCGCAAATGCTATACCGATGTGGCCTATCTGGCCTGTGCCCGCAAACTGCTGGACGCCCCCGATGCCGTTTTCCCGCAATTTGCCACTCATAATGCACAAACCCTGTCAGCCATTTATCACCTGGCCGGTAAAAACTATTACCCGGGCCAATACGAATTCCAATGCCTGCATGGCATGGGAGAACCGCTTTATGAAGAAGTGGTGGGTCTCAAAAAACTGAACCGTCCGTGTCGTGTGTATGCCCCCGTTGGCACGCACGAAACCCTGCTGGCCTATCTGGTACGCCGCCTGCTGGAAAATGGCGCCAACACGTCTTTTGTCAACCAGATTGCCGACGAAAACATTGATATCAACGCTCTGGTGGAAAACCCGCTGGAAACAGTTGCCCGCATCACGCCATTGGGTACCCCCCACGAAAAAATCCCCCTGCCGCTGGATATCTATCATTCCAGCGAACCCGCTACCAGCAGCAAGCGCCAAAATTCCTCAGGCATTGACTTAAGCAACGAGCATCGCCTTGGCTCTCTGTCTGCCGCCTTGCTGAACAGCGCCTCCCAGGCCTGGCGGGCAGCCCCCACCCTTTTATCTGAAGAAGACTGGAATGATGAGCGCGCAAGGGTGTCCCTGAACCCTGCCGATCATCGCGATGAAGTGGGCAAGGTGATTGAGGCCAGTCAGGAAGAGATCCAACAGGCCGTTGATGCATCGGTAAATATGGCTCCTATCTGGCAGGCAACCCCTGTCAAGGAACGTGCCCATTGCCTGCGTACGGCTGCCCAGCTAATGGAAAACAATATGCAGGTCCTGCTGGGGCTGATTATCCGGGAAGCAGGCAAGTCCCTGCCCAATGCAATTGCCGAGGTGCGCGAGGCGGTTGATTTCCTGCGTTATTACGCCGAACAAATTGAACAGCACTTCAAGGAAGACGTGCATCGCCCATTGGGGCCAGTGGTTTGTATCAGCCCCTGGAACTTCCCGCTGGCCATTTTCACCGGCCAGGTTAGTGCTGCCCTGGCCGCCGGCAATACCGTATTGGCCAAGCCTGCCGAACAAACCCCCTTGATTGCCGCCCAGGCCGTGGCCATTTTGCATGCCGCCGGCATTCCGCGCGAAGCGGTCCAGCTCCTGCCAGGTAATGGTGAAACCGTGGGTGACCAACTGGTTTCACACGAGGCTATCCGGGGCGTGATGTTTACCGGCTCTACCGAAGTAGCCCGTATTCTTGCCAGCAAACTCGCGGGCAGACTTGACCCACACGGTCACGCCATTCCCCTGATTGCCGAAACCGGCGGCCAGAACGCCCTTATTGTTGACTCTTCGGCACTGTCCGAACAGGTGGTGTTTGATGTCCTGAACTCGGCCTTTGACTCTGCCGGACAGCGTTGCTCCGCTCTGCGTATTTTATGCCTGCAGGAAGACGCTGCCGATCACATCCTGACCATGCTCAAGGGTGCCATGCAAGAACTCTCAGTTAGCAAACCCGATTTGCTGTCTGCCGATGTGGGTCCCGTGATTGACCAGGAAGCCAAGGAGATTATCGAGCGCCATATTGCAAAAATGCGCCATGCGGGCCACCCGGTTGAGCAA
>JAVESC010000183.1:0-3266 GCA_034006805.1 Advenella sp. | reverse complement strand
CATGTCGAAAAACTGGTCATTGTTTTTCGTTGCGCGGATTTTATCCATAATGAACTCCATGGATTCGACTTCATCCATTTCATGAATAAATTTACGCAGAACCCATACTTTTTGCAGGGTTTCGGGTTTCATGAGCAACTCTTCGCGGCGTGTGCCGGTTTTGTTCAGGTTGATGGCAGGGTACAGGCGTTTTTCGGCCAGGCGACGTTCAAGGTGAACCTCGGAGTTACCGGTACCTTTAAATTCTTCGTAAATCACTTCGTCCATGCGGCTGCCGGTTTCAATTAAGGCTGTACCAATAATGGTTAGCGAACCGCCTTCTTCCAGGTTGCGTGCGGCGCCAAAGAAACGTTTGGGGCGTTGCAGGGCATTGGCATCTACACCGCCGGTTAAAACTTTGCCAGAAGCCGGTACAACCGTATTGTAGGCACGGGCCAGACGGGTAATTGAGTCCAGTAAAATGACGACGTCTTTTTTCAGTTCAACCAGGCGCTTGGCCTTTTCAATGACCATTTCGGCAACCTGTACGTGACGGGTTGCAGGTTCATCGAATGTAGAGGCTACCACTTCTCCGCGAACAGTGCGTTGCATTTCGGTAACTTCTTCAGGGCGTTCATCAACCAGCAGCACAATTAAGACTGCATCTGGATAGTTAGCCGAGATGGAATGCGCAATGTGCTGCATCATGACGGTTTTACCGGATTTGGGGCTGGCTACAATTAAAGCGCGCTGGCCTTTGCCCATGGGGGAAAAAATATCCAGAATACGGCCGGTGTAATTTTCTTCGCTTTTGATGTCACGCTCGAAAAGCATTGGCTTGTTTGGATGCAAGGGCGTGAGGTTTTCGAACATAATGCGGTGTTTCATCAGTTCTGGGGCTACACCGTTTACTTTCTCTACTTTGACTAATGCAAAATAACGCTCTCCGTCTTTGGGAACGCGAACTTCACCTTCGATGGAATCGCCAGTATGCAGGTTGAAGCGGCGAATTTGCGAAGGGGAAATATAAATATCGTCTGTGCTGGCCAGATAGGAAGTTTCTGGGGAACGCAGGAAACCAAAACCATCAGGAAGAACCTCGAGGACACCATCACCGAAAATTTGTTCACCTTGTTTTGCCCGTCGTTTCATGATGGCAAACATGAGTTCTTGTTTGCGAAACCGGTTTGCGTTGTCTATTTCCAGGGTGGCTGCCATTTCAAGCAGCTGCGACACATGCAGTGCCTTGAGTTCATTAAGATGCATTATTTTTAATAAGAATAAATTAGAGAATGAGAAAATTGGCGGGCTACGGATGAGCCCGCGCGACGAATGTAATAAGCTGGGTGGTTTTAGAGGGCGCTATCGATAAAGCTGGTAAGCTGTGCCTTGTTAACGGCACCTACTTTGGTGGCAACGGCTTCACCGTTCTTGAAAACCATTAGGGTAGGAATGCCGCGGATGCCAAATTGCGCCGCAACTTCAGGATGATCCTGAACGTCTACTTTGACGACTTGCAGGCGTCCTTCGTATTCTTTGGCAACTTCTTCAAGGACAGGGGCAATGGCTTTACAGGGACCACACCAGGGTGCCCAGTAGTCAACCAGTACGGGTTTGTCAGACTTGAGAACATCAGCGTTAAAGCTGGATTCAGTCGCGTGTTTGATAGTATCGCTCATACGAATTAAATTTTATATTGGTGAAATTGGAGTAGCCAAGTACACTGGAGCCGGAAGACTATCCGCTTGTTTCAGGAACACAATGTGTACTGCCATTAACGTAAGAATAACATTTATATCCAGAGATTGTATGAAATTGCCTGAAAGGCACGACAAAATCACCAATCAGACTTTAAAATGTCTGTTTTTTTGCACAGTATAGAGAATAACGTGGCGATCAAAACAAGTTATGACGAGGCTTCCATCAGGGTTCTGAAAGGGTTGGAGCCCGTTCGTGAGCGGCCTGGCATGTATACGCGGACTGAAAACCCGTTGCATATCATTCAGGAAGTCATTGATAATGCAGCCGATGAGGCGCTGGCCGGTTATGGAAAACATATTCAGGTTATTTTGCATACCGATCACAGTGTGACGGTTGAGGATGACGGGCGGGGTATTCCGATTGGATTGCATCCCGAAGAAAAGGTGCCCGTGGTTGAAATTGTATTTACCCGCCTGCACGCAGGGGGCAAGTTTGATAAAAAGGCCGGTGGCGCTTATGCTTTCTCAGGTGGCTTGCACGGTGTCGGGGTGTCAGTCACTAATGCACTGTCCCATCGTCTTGAAGTGCAGGTGTTGCGCGATGGCAAAATAAACGAACTGGTTTTTGCCGATGGTGGCAATGTGCTTACGCCCTTGCATGTGGCGGCTGGTTCGGTCGCGCGTAAAAGAACGGGTACGCGTGTTCGCGTCTGGCCAGACAATAAATACTTTGATTCTCCCACCATTCCTGTGGCAGAGCTGGCGCATTTGCTGCGAAGCAAGGCCGTGCTGATGCCGGGTGTCAAGGTTTCATTAACCCTTGAAAAAACCGGTGATTCACGTCAATGGTGTTATGAAGATGGCCTGCAGGGTTACCTGAAAGAAGCCCTGGCGGATGCTGAATTGCTAATTCCCATGTTTGCCGGCAAGGAATACGCCGGAAAAAATCATGAAACCTTTGCCCAGGGGGAAGGGGCCGAGTGGGTGGTTTGCTGGACAACCGAAGGTCCGGTGATTCGTGAGTCTTATGTCAACCTGATTCCCACTTCTGCGGGCGGTACGCATGAGTCTGGTTTGCGTGAAGGTCTTTTCAACGCCTTGAAGAATTTTGCCGATTTGCACAGTTTATTGCCCAAGGGTATCAAGCTGTTGCCTGAGGACGTTTTTTCCCGGGCCAGTTTTGTCCTGTCAGCCAAAGTGCTGGACCCTCAATTCCAGGGGCAAATCAAAGAGCGGCTTAATAGCCGTGATGCCGTCAGGCTGGTGGGCGGTTTTTCTAAAAGCGCACTGGAACTGTGGTTGAACAGTAATGTGGAGTATGGCAAGAAATTGGCCGAGCTGGCTATTCGCCAGGCGCAGGCCCGTACCCGTTCAAACCAGAAAATAGAAAAACGCAAAAGCTCGGGGGTGGCGGTCTTGCCAGGCAAGCTGACGGATTGTGAGTCACACGACAATACGCGAACCGAAGTTTTTCTGGTAGAGGGCGACTCTGCCGGCGGTTCCGCCAAGATGGGCAGGGATAAAGGGTTTCAGGCGGTTTTGCCGTTGCGCGGTAAAGTGTTGAACGCCTGGGAAGTTGATCGAGAT
>JAVESC010000046.1:0-22076 GCA_034006805.1 Advenella sp. | reverse complement strand
CTGCTCCAACCGCCTTTCGGGCAGAATCGCAGCTCAGGAAACACCGCACCGCTGGGATACATCCGGGTTGATTCTTTGTATTTAAGCCCGACTGTTTTTTTATAGTGTTTCGCCGCCGGTTTCGCGACTGCAGGGGCAGAGTTCATCGGTTTGCAGGCCGTCTAGAGTGCGCAGGACTTCTTCGGGGTTACGGCCAACGTTCAGGTTGTTGACTGACACGTGCTGGATGATGTTGTCGGGATCGACAATAAAGGTGGCGCGCAGGGCGACACCGGCTGATTTGTCACGGATGCCGAGTTGGTCTATTAAAGAACCGGTGGTGTCGGCAAATGAGTAGTGTCCCAGTTTGTCCAGTTCGGCATTTTCGCGGCGCCAGGCCAGTTTGCAAAATTCGTTATCGACCGAACCGCCCATGAGAATCGCATCACGGCTGGCAAATTCTTGTGTTAGCTTATTGAATCCAACAATTTCCGTGGGGCAGACGAAGGTGAAGTCTTTGGGGTAAAAATAGATGATTTTCCATTTGCCCGGAAAAGAACTTTCAGTAATGTCTTCGAACGCAGAAACACCGTTTTCTTCATGGTTATTAAAGCCCGGTTTGACACCAATCACTTTAAACGTTTCCAGTTTATCACCAATGGTTTTCATGTTTTTTCCTTTTCCTTATTCTTCAAGGTTTCTAGATTAAATTCAGTATAACGCTAACACTTTCAGATGTCTGCCTGATTATGTGTGGGCCTTGTTTTGGGAATTTCAATATGACTGGTAAGCCCCGCAGGCTTGTTGGGCAACAGTTTGAGTGAGCCGCCAACGTGCTTGAGAAGCCGTTCGACAATTGACAGGCCAAGGCCTGCACCACTTACCCCGGTGCGGGCAACTTCGCCACGGGAAAATGGCCGCAGCAGGCGTTCTATGTCCTTGGTCTGGATACCAGGCCCCCGGTCGCTGACATTAATATGAATGAGTGATCCTGCTTCCCGGGCAGTAACGGTGATATGGACTGCACTGTCTTTAGATTTACCATACCGGCGAGCGTTTTCAATCAGGTTGCTGACAATACGCTTAAGGTTCAATTCACCGATTTTCGCGTAGAGCCCGGGGGCGATGTCAAATTTCAGGGTGCCCGACAGGGATTCGGTATAGTTTTTTTCACGCTGGCAAAGCATGGTCAGGACTTCGGAAACATCAATCGCGGTATTGGGAATAACACCGGCTGGCCGGGCATATTCCATGAGCTGGCCGATACTGTGGTCAATTTGGGCCAGGTCTCCGTCTATCGCGGTGCGGGCTTCCTCACTGACATTGCTCAGTTCAATTTCAAGTCGCATGCGTGCCAGCGGCGTGCGCAGGTCATGGGAAATGCCCGCCAGCATCAGTTCCTTGTCAGCCTCTATCTGGCGCAAGTCACGGGCCATGCGATTGAAAGCATGGTTGAGGTCACGAATTTCAAGTGGACCTTCGTTGGTAGGCAAGGGGGCCGGGTTTTCACCGCGAGCCACTTGCTGCACGGCTTTGGACAGGCGTGAAAGGGGAATGTTGACAAACCGTACGCTAATGGCAGCACCGGTTACCGCCAGTATCAGGGCAATAATGCCCCAGCCCAGCCATTCATTAATAAGAGATACTTCGGAATGGTTATTTTTTAATAGTAGCCAGTACAACTCGTCGTTAACCGTAAAGCTAATCCAGATGCCCGTTTCGCCATTCATGTTGGCCACTACCATCGTGTTTGGATCTTTGGTTTCCAGCTTGATATGCTGGATGAAGGTTTCCCAGAACAGGGTGTTGGGCAGGGCCAGGGTGAAGTCATCAAGCTGGCGCGGGAAAAATTGGATGTCGCTGTCTGTAGCCAGGTCGATCACCAGCGCGTTACGCTCTGATGAAGGGACATAAAGCAGTGATTTTTGGGTAATTTTAAGGGCGGTGATGACCCGTTGGGCCAGTTGAATGGCACGGGGTTCTTCTTGCATGCTGAAAAAGACGGCAAGCCAGGTGCCCAGACTGACAATAAGCAATGCGGCCAACAGTAAAAAAGACCGGCTGAATAAACTCAGCCGGGCCTTGAATAATGTTTTGTGAAATAAACCTTTTAAATGGTTTTTATCTTCCTGCATGTAGCATATGTGGTATTAGTTTCCGCCATCGGGTACGAAAACATAACCCAGCCCCCAGACGGTTTGAATGAAAACCGGTTTGGCAGGGTTGGGTTCGATTAATTTTCGAAGACGGGAGATTTGAACGTCAAGGCTTCGGTCGAAGGCTTCGTATTCGCGTCCGCGTGCCAGCTCCATGAGTTTATCACGGGACAGGGGTACTTTGGGATGACGCGCAAATACTTTGAGGACTGAAAACTCGCCGGTGGTGATGGGAATGACCTCATCGTTTTTGCTAAGGGTACGGGTTGACAGGTTCAGGGTGTAGGGCCCAAAAATAATGGATTCATTTTCCTGGCTGGGCGCGCCGGGGTGTTCGTCGGAGCCGCGGCGGCGCAGGATGGCATTGACCCTGGCCAGCAGTTCGCGTGGGTTGAAGGGTTTTGACAGGTAGTCATCGGCCCCCATTTCTAGGCCAAGAATGCGGTCAATTTCTTCGGCTTTTGCTGTAAGCATGATAATGGGGGTGTTGTCACCGGCGCCACGCAGGCGACGGCAGATAGACAGACCATCTTCGCCTGGCAGCATGAGGTCAAGGACCAGCAGGTCGAAGTGTTCGCGTTGCCAGAGCTTGGACATTTCTTTGCCATCTTCGGCGACAAAAACATTGAACCCTTGTTCAGACAGATAGCGGCGTAGTAGATCACGCAGGCGTTGATCGTCGTCTACAACCAGTATTTTTCGAGGTGAAGTTTGATTTTGAGTATTCATACCGGAAATGTAACAGCCTTCAAAAAGGTTAACTAGGGGGTTTCACAACATGTTACACAAAAAAAGACCGGGCAATTGTGATTCTTGTGTAACGGATATTTATGCCTGTAATAATCAGGGTGGATTTGTTTATGAATGATTAAGCAAAATTTGTTGGATGAGGCGCTTGAAGCTATTAAAATGTTATTTTATTAATGGCATTACACTATTATCAATGTAATAAAGCAAATTTTAAAGGGGTTTTCTAAAAACATTTGCGTTATACCAAGCTTAGTGTATTTTTGTATTGTTATGCCCTTTTTGGCATTTTGTAACAAATAAGGCTTATTGCCTATCGGTATATACGATAGTTTTTGAATTTTCTATGACAAACATTAATTTGATTGGGGTCGAAACCTCGGGCGCCGGCTCCAGCGTGGCCTTATTGTGCGCCAATGAGCAAGGCAATGCCAGGGTAACGGTCCGGCACAATGAACTGGGCCAGCAACACGCCGAACGTCTGTTGCCCATGCTGGATGAATTGCTGGAAGAGGCCGGTTTACAAAAAAGCGATATCCATGGTATTGCTTTCGGGCAGGGGCCGGGCGGGTTTACCGGCTTGCGCATTGCCTGCGGCGCCGCCCAGGGATTGGGCTTTGGCTTGGGGGTGCCGGTCTATCCAGTCACTTCATTGCGGGCCACCGCCGAGCTGGCACGTTTGCAGGCCGATGGCCATTATATTGTGACGGTGCTTGATGCCCGCATGAACGAGGTCTTTATGGCCGTTTACCGCGAAGCTGACAATCAGCTTGAAACTGTTCAGGGTCCTTGTCTGATTGCCGCCAGCCAGGTTTTCGCCTGGTTGGAAAACCAGCGCGATGAATGGAGCCGGAACCAGGGTCAGGATATCCGCTTTTTGCTTGCCGGCAATGCACTGGCTGCTTATCCCGATATATTGCAGGGGCACAACGGTATCGCTTACGGGCCAGCAGAATGGGCCGGTGCCGATACGGTTGTGCGACTTGCCCTGTCTGCCTGGCATAATCAGCAGTTTATTTTGGCCGATCATGCCAGCCCGCTGTATGTGCGTGATAAGGTGGCTTTTACCACCCGCGAACGGGAGCAGGGGGCGGGCGGTAATCCCAAGGCGAGCCTGCCGGTAAACAGTCGTCAGCCTTTGTCCGAAAAAGCGGGTCAGCCGGTAGATGATGATTATCTGGTTCAGGCCATGAATGAAGCGCATATTGATGCCGTGGTGGCCATTGAGCAGGCCGTGCAGGATAAACCCTGGACCAAGGGTAATTTCCTGGATGCGCTTAACGCCAATTACCCAGGCTGGGTTATTACAGACAGGCAAAATACGGTTCTGGGTTTTGCCATGCAAATGCTGGCCCCTGATGTTTCCCACTTGCTGCTTATTGGCGTTACACCGGGCTTCCAGGGGCAGGGGTTGGGTGCCCGTTTGCTGGCTTTTACCGAGAACAGGCTTAAAGAGGCCGGGCTAACGATGCAGGTGCTTGAAGTGCGCCCTTCAAATCGCCAGGCAAACGCTTTTTACAAACGGCATAATTATGTGCAAATTGGCGTGCGTAAAGGTTATTATGCCGGTAATAATGGTGAAAGTGAAGATGCGCTAGTCCTGCAAAAGCAGCTGGCTTAATAAGTTTATGGTCCCTAATAATTTAACCCCTCCGGTCTTGGTTCAGCCCAAGGTAAATGGCTTGCAGGTGTTGTGGCTGCAAGAGTTGGGCATAGACCGTCTGTGGGGCAAACCCTTATTGCCGGTTACAGGTGGGGCGGCGGCCGTCAAATACCAGGCTGAGGCGCCCGCTGGCCCATCGGCTTATATCGCTCCGGTAAAAGTGTCTGGCGGGCCGCCCGGGCAACCGTTGCCAGCCACCCCACATGAACCCGTCACCGCACAGCGGCCTTCGCGCCATTTTGCAAGGGTGGTACCGGCGCAGCCCCCGCAAAAAGAGGTCGCGCCCACGGTGGTGTTGCGGCCCGATATCGGCCATCTTGACTGGCCTGGTTTGCGTGAAAGTGTGGCCAATTGCACAAGTTGCTCTCTGGGTGAGCATCGCAGGCAGGCGGTTTTTGGGGAAGGAGCGATGCCTGCCGACTGGATGTTTGTTGAAGAAGCCCCGGGCGAACAGGATGACTGGCATGGGCAGCCTTTTATGGGCAAGGCGGGAACGCTGTTTGACAATATGCTCAAGGCCGTTCATTTGCAGCGTGAAACCGTATTTATAAGCCCGCTGGTAAAATGCCGGCCGGTTGCCAATATTGCCCCTTCACAAGAAGAGGCGGCCAGTTGCCTGGGCTTTTTACAGGCACAGATTGAACGGGTGCAGCCCAAGTGTATTGTGGTTTTCGGGCGTGCCGCCAACCTGCTTTTGGGCAGCAATGAAACCATTGAAGTTTTGCGTGCAAAAGATTGTTTTATTAATGATGCAAATGGAAAGCAGATTCCGGTTGTGGTGACGTATCACCCCAACCATTTAATGGTCGCGCACGCCGATAAGGCCCGGGTATGGCAAGACTTGCAAAAAGCCTTGCAAATGGTGCGTTCCCGATAATTAACCTATGAATTTTGCTGCGCCCGCCCGTGGCCGATGTCGCCAATTTCATTGAAGGTGTCGGCATAGCGTTTTTTATTGACCAGACACCACACAATAATGAAAGACATTAATACGGCCACAATAGAACCAAAAATAATAATGATGGTATTGATATGCATTTCAAAGGCCACCATAGCGCCATATACGGCCACCATGAACAAGATGTTTAATTGCTCATTGAAGTTTTGTACTGCAATGGAATGACCGGCTGACAGCAGGACATGCCCGCGGTGTTGCAGCAGTGCATTCATGGGCACCACAAAGAAACCGGCCAGGCCACCTATTAAAATTAGCACTATATAAACGCTCCAGTCACTTTTAGTGATGGTCATGAACATGACGGCCAGGCCCATGATAATGCCAACGGGCAATACGCTAAGCGCTTTACGTAACGGAACCTTTCCGGCCAGTACCGAGCCAAGCACGGTGCCAATGGCGGCTACCCCCATTAAGTTGGCTGATTGGGCAATGGTAAGGCCTAAATGGTCTTGCCCCCACTGTAAAACCACTAATTGCAGGGTTGCCCCGGCACCCCAGAATAAGGTGGTAACGGCCAGGGAGATTTGTCCTACTTTGTCTTGCCATAGAATTTTAACGTAGCTGAAGAAAATCCGGTATAGCTTGGCGGGATTGGTTTCTTGCTTGGGGTAAACAAAGTGAGTGTTTGGAATTAACAGATTGCACAGGGCTGCCAGGATATAAATGGTGGCAATAACCACAATGGCCGCTTCTGCAGGTGTTTTGGCAATGGTGCTAATAAACGGGTTGGCCAATAACCAGCCTGACATGGTCGGTTCAGTGAGTTTGCCGCCCAGTACAACGCCCAGAATAATAGAAAGTACGGTAAGGCCTTCTATCCAGCTGTTGCCCTTGACCAGGTCGTTGGGAGGAAGCAGTTCAGTCACAATACCATATTTGGCGGGCGAATAAGCGGCGGCGCCTATACCCACCAGGGCATAGGAAAAACAGACAATATAAGCGTGTAATGAGTGGTTGTCGCCCGAGACGAACTCAAAACCGAACATGAGCAGGCAACCTGAAATTTTAATGGCGTTGGTTACAAACATGACTCTGCCCTTGGGGAAAGAGTCTGAAATGGCACCCACGAAAGCGGCCAGAATGACATAGGAAAACGCAAAAAACCATTTCATGGCAGGCGTCATCCAGTCTGGCCCGTTTAACTCGGCAATAAGCGCTATGGCGGCAATAAATAAAGCATTGTCGGCAAGCGAAGATAACGCCTGCGCGATCATGACGAGATAAAAACCTTTTTTCAACCGAATTCCAATTTTTGTTTTTTACTGCGAAGTGACCTGACCGCTTGCACGAAGAAATAAAGTAGCGCCATCCGTTTTTTCAGTTACCGTAAGTTCAAAAAACCAAGCGGTAAAATTTAGTAAGGCGGTGACTTTTATTAACTATATTTTGTATGCAGCTAGGTTATTATATAAGGTTTAGGGCTTCATGCAACTTGTCAGTCACAATTGCACGAAACCAATTTAATAAAGTATTCCAGTTCATTAACGTGCGTTTAACCCAACTAAAATTATCCGGTTTCAAATCATTTGTCGATCCAACCACCATTCCTGTTCCCAGCCAGCTGGTCGGGGTGGTGGGTCCCAATGGTTGTGGCAAATCCAATATTATTGATGCCGTTCGTTGGGTGCTGGGCGAAACCCGGGCTTCCGAATTGCGTGGTGAATCCATGCAAGACGTCATTTTCAATGGTTCGGGCAATCGCAAGGCGGCCGGGCGGGCTTCGGTTGAGCTGGTTTTTGACAACAGTGATGGGCGTGCAATAGGGCAATGGAGCGTCTACGCCGAAATTTCTGTCAGGCGTGTGCTAACCAAAGACGGGACCAGCAGTTATTTTATTAATAACCAGCAGGTACGCCGTCGCGATATTCACGACCTGTTCCTGGGTACCGGTTTGGGCGCCCGGGGTTATGCCATTATTGGGCAGGGCATGATTAACCGTCTTATCGAGGCTAAACCCGAAGAGTTGCGGGTGTATCTTGAAGAGGCCGCTGGGGTATCCCGTTATAAAGAACGGCGCCGCGAAACCGAAAATCGTCTGTCTGACACCCGTGAAAACCTGACGCGCGTTGAAGATATTTTACGCGAACTTGAAATGCAGCTTGAAAAGCTTGCGTCACAGGCCGAGGTAGCCACGCAATATCGCCGTCTGCAGCAAGAGGGCGAGCAGAAGCAACATGTCTTGTGGATGATTCGCGAAGAAAATGCCAAACAGGAAAGGCAGCGCAAGGCCGAGGAAAGCGAAAAGGCGCAAACTGATCTGGAAGCGGCGCTGGCGCAGTTGCGCTCGACTGAAACGGCAGTGGAAGCGCGTCGTCAGGCGCATTATCAGGCCAGTGATGCGGTTCATGCGGCACAAACTGCCATGTACGAAGCCAATACGCAAGTTAGCCGCCTTGAAACCGAAATCAGGCATGTGGCTGATTCACGCAATCGCCTGCACAGCCGCAAGTTGCAATTAACAACGCAAATCCAGGAATGGGAAGAACAATACCGGCATTGCGAAGAACAAATTACTCTGCTCGAAGAAGAAAGTGCGGTTTCAGCTGAACTGGCCGAAGAGTCTTGTGCCCGGGTGGAAGAAATGCAGTCGCAATTGCCCGAGCTGGAAACCCGGCTCCGGCAAACCTCTACCGAGCGTGAAAGTTTGCGCAGTACCTTGGCCGGCATTGAACAAAATCTGGCCCTGGTGGGGCAGCAACAAACAGAAACCAACCGCCAGCTGCAATTGCTGGAGCAACGACGCGAAAGGCTGCTTAAGGAAAAAAGTGAAATTGCCTTGCCCGATACCGGGCGCAGCGAACAGTTGGCCGGAGACAGTGCCGCTGCCGCGCTGCAGCTGGAAGAAGCGCAGGCACAATTAATCAGCCTTGAAGAACGCTTGCCGGGGCTTGAAGATGCCCGTCGCCAGGCCCATGAAAACGCCCAGGCAGAAAATGCCAATCTGGCCCGCCTTGAAGCCCGGTTGGCTGCCTTGGTGAAACTGCAGGAAGATGTGCAAAAACAGGGGGCATTGGCACCCTGGTTGCAAAAACATGAATTATCCAGTCTTGGCCGCCTGTGGCAAAAAATCCAGGTTGAGCCGGGTTGGGAAGGCGCGTTTGAAGCAGTGCTGCGTGAACGAATGGCGGCCATCGAAGTGCGTAATCTTGAGCTTACTCGTGCTTTTGCCCATGATGCCCCCCCATCACGGCTGGCGTTTTACCAGAAACCGGCTGCTTCGTTGGTAGTGCCGGTTTCTGCGCAGGGCCTGAAGCCGCTGTCGTCCCTGGTGCGTAGTAATGATGCCGACCTTAAAGCGCTGCTTGTGCAGTGGTTGCACGGTATTTATGTGGCTAACGACTTGCCCGAGGCCCTGGCCAGTCGCCAGCAGTTGCCCGAGGGTGCTCAGTTGGTGCTTAAAAGCGGTCATGTGGTTGATGCCAGTGGCGTTTGTTTTTATGCGGCCGACTCCGATCAGGCAGGTATGCTGGCGCGGCAGAATGAAATAGAAAACCTGCAGCGTGAAATCAAGGCCGGCCAGTTAATTGCCGATCAGGTCATGAGTGCAGTTGCCCGCAGTGAAAGTGCCTGTAATCAGGTCTCACAGGCAATGGTGCCGGCGCGTCAGCGACTGGCTGAATTAACCCGCCGCAGCCATGATCTGCAACTGGAATACACCCGTTTGCAACAGCTAATCCAGCAGTCTGACGAGCGCTCACGCCGCTTGAATGAAGACTTGGCCGACCTGGAGGTACAGCGCGAAGAACTGTTGGCGATTATGGAAACCAGCGAGATCCGCTTTGAAACTCTAGACATGGAACTGGGAGATATTCAAAGCCGCCATGCTGATGCGCAAATGCAGGGTGAAGATCTGGCACAAGAAGCCGAGCAGGCCAGACAGGCCCTGCGGGACCTTGAACGTTCTGCCCAAGAGGCCGAGTTCAGCCGGCGTTCACTGGCTGCCCGCATTACCGAACTGGAAAAGAACAAGGAGCTGGCCCGTCATCAAAGCGGACAGGCTCGTTTTGAGCTGGATAATCTTGAGCAGGAACTTTTTGATTTCGATGAAGAGGCCATTCGTAGCGGCCTGCAGGAGGCGCTTGAGGCCCGGGCTGAAAAAGAAGAGGCCCTGACGCAGGCCCGGATCGAGCTGGAAAATATCGCGGCCACGCTGCGCAATGCCGATGATGGCCGACAGGCGCTTGAGCAGTCACTTGAGCCTTTGCGGAGCCGTATCATGCAGTTACAGCTTGATGAGCAGGCGGCCCGTCTGGCAGTTGAACAGTTTGCCGAGCAACTGAATCAGCACGATGTTGATCGTGATCAATTGCGCGCCATGCTGGCGGATTTATCGCCCGATTGGCAAAAAATCGGTTGGCTTCAGTCAGAAGTCCAGAAAGTTTCAAGGCAGATAGACAGTCTGGGGCCGGTCAACCTGGCCGCTCTTGATGAACTGGCCGCGTCCAGTAAGCGCAAAGGGTTTCTTGACGCCCAGCATGATGATTTAATATCGGCCATTGACACACTTGAAGATGCTATTCGAAAAATTGATCGTGAAACCAGGGAATTGTTGCAGGATACTTTCAATCAGGTCAACGGTCATTTCGGAGAGCTGTTCCCCAAATTGTTCGGGGGCGGTGAAGCCCGCCTGACCATGACGGGCGAAGAGATTCTTGATGCTGGCGTGCAGGTGATGGCGCAACCACCGGGTAAGCGCAACAGCACCATTCACCTGTTGTCTGGCGGAGAAAAGGCCTTAACCGCCACCGCGTTGGTATTTGCCTTGTTTAAACTCAATCCGGCCCCATTTTGTTTGCTTGATGAGGTGGATGCTCCGCTTGATGATGCCAATACCGAACGCTATGCAAACCTGGTCAAAAGTATGAGTGACCAGACACAGTTTTTATTTATTTCTCATAATAAAATTGCCATGCAGATGGCCCGTCAATTAATTGGTGTTACGATGCAAGAACAGGGTGTTTCAAGAATCGTTGCCGTAGATATTGATTCGGCTGTCCAACTGGCCAATGAAGCATGATAATCATAGGGTTAAAAAGATATGAGTAATTTGCAGCTAAGTCTGATCGCACTTGGTGTTGTACTTATTTTATTGGTGTTGCTGTTTAATTGGTGGCAGGAACAGCGTATCCAAAGCAAAATGCGTAGCAAGTTCCCAGAGCCTGAACAAGACCCTTTATTAAGTGCAGAGCCCATCCAGACGCATCCTGGGGCTTTGCGTGAAGAACCGGCTTTTGATTTGTTCAATGAAGGCGGGTCCAATGAAAGTGCGTCCAATGAAGGCCCCGCTTTCGAGTCCGACGTGACGCTTGCCTCGATCAGGCAAGAGCACGATGAGCAAACGGTTGACGAAATATGCGAAGGGGTGATTGACTTGCATTTTGCGGTGGCGGTTCCTGGCGCCCGTTTGCTGGCACACATCCAGTCCTATCGTCAGGCAGGCACTAAAGCCATTCGTTTTTTTGCTGAAACCGCCGATGGCTTTCATCGGGCGCGTCTGCATCCCAATGAATTTTATATTTCCTTGCAAATGGCGGTTGTCTTGGCCAATCGGCAAGGTGCCCTGAATGAAATAGAATGGTCCCAGGCCTTGGTGATGGCCGATAAACTGGCCCATGTTTTTGATGCAAGCACCGAAAGTCCCGATGCCGATGCCCTGCTTAAACGCGCCCAGACACTTGATGAATTGTGTGCCAGCCTGGATACACAGGTAGGCCTTACCCTGAAACTGGAAGGAACACAGCCGGTGGCGGCCATTGTTGATATTGCCCGTCGTATGAGTTTTGTAGAATATGGCAATGATTTTGCCTGGTGCAACGAAGATGGCGTGCCCCGGTTTTTGCTGTTGCTGGGTAGCGAACCGGGCCAGGGCGTGCGTTCTGCCGGTGTTGACCAGGTTGGTTTGCTGCTTGATGTCCCGCGCAGTCCTGCCGACGAACATGCATTTGGCCGTATGCTGGCAGTGGCCAAAGAGTTGGCAACCGCCTTAAGGGCCCGGCTGGTGGATGATGCCGGACGTCCGGTCTCGGATGGTGCCGAAGTGGCTATTGATCGCAAGCTTGTTGAACTTTATGATGAGCTTGACAAACAGGGTATTCCGGCTGGTTCAAGCCGTGCCTTGATGGTGTTTTCTTAATAGTTGACGTATTTGAAGTAACAAGACAATGACGCTGGCACATAACCCGCAAGCGCAGGCTATACAGGCGCTGCGCGATGAAATCAGAAAACACGACCAGGCTTATTATGTGCATGATGCACCGCTTATTTCCGATGCGGAATATGATGCGCTCATGCAAAAACTGCAAAAACTCGAGGCCGCTCATCCTGAATGGATTACGACCGACTCTCCGACTCAACGGGTAGGCGGGGCGCCGCTGCCTTCTTTTGCCAGTATCCGGCATGCCGTGCCCATGTTGTCCCTGGGCAATGCGTTTGAAGAAGCAGATGTTCTTGCCTTTGATAAACGGGTGGCCGAAGGGCTGCGCAATGACGAGCTGTTGGGGCCGGCCGATGAGGTTGAATACAACTGTGAGTTAAAGCTGGATGGCCTGGCCATTGGCATTCGCTATGAAAATGGCGTATTGACGCATGCCGCTACCCGTGGAGACGGGCAAACCGGTGAGGACGTGACCAGCAATATCCGTACTATTGCATCGGTGCCCCTGCGTTTGCAGGGTGAAAATCTGCCGGCCGTCTTTGAAGTTCGCGGTGAAGTGCTTATGAATCGCCAGGATTTCTTAACGCTTAACCGGCAGCAGGATGCCCGTGGCGAAAAAGTATTTGTAAATCCGCGCAATGCTGCTGCCGGCAGTTTACGCCAGCTTGACCCGCGCATTACTGCCAAACGGCCATTACGGTTTTTTGCCTATGGCTGGGGAGATATCTCCAATTTTACAAGCCCGTTGCCACTTACCCATGCCGATATGTTGGCCTGGTTTTCCCAGTTGGGCTTTCCGCTGGCGCAAGAACGCCGGGTGGTAAAGGGTGCGCAGGGCTTGCTTGAATTTTACCGTCATGTCAGTCAGGTGCGCGCCAGCCTTCCTTATGACATTGATGGTGTGGTTTACAAGGTTAACCAGCTGGCATCCCAGCGGGCGTTGGGCTTTGTTTCCAGGGCGCCACGATTTGCCGTTGCGCACAAATTTCCCGCTGAAGAGGTCAGTACCCAATTGTTGGGTATAGAAGTGCAGGTGGGTCGCACCGGCGCCATCACACCGGTCGCGCGTTTGCAGCCGGTATTTGTGGGCGGCGTAACCGTTACCAATGCCACTTTGCATAATGAAGATGAAATCAGGCGCAAAGATGTGCGAATTGGCGATACGGTTATTGTGCGACGTGCCGGTGACGTGATTCCTGAAGTGGTTCGTCCGTTGCTGGAATTGCGCCCGGCTGATGCCCGTGAATTTGTCATGGTAACCGAGTGTCCGGTTTGTGGTTCTGCGATTGAACGCCTGCCTGATGAAGCTATTTCACGCTGCAGCGGAGGGCTGTTTTGTGGCGCCCAGCGCAAGCAAAGCTTATTGCATGCGGCCAGTCGCAAGGCCCTGGATATTGAAGGGCTGGGAGAAAAAATTATCGATCAGCTGGTTGACCAGGGCTGGGTGCATTCTTTGGCTGACTTGTATCGCCTGTCGGTAGAGAAAGTCATGGGTCTTGAACGGATGGGCCGCAAATCAGCCGAAAATCTGGTGAATGCACTAGAGAAAAGCAAACAGGTTGAGCTTTCCCGCCTTATTTATGCCTTGGGGATACGCCATGTAGGCGAAACCACGGCACGGGATCTGGCCCGTTATTTTGGCAGTCTGGCGGCGCTTGGGCAAGCCACAGAAGAAGACTTGCTTAAGGTGCCCGAGGTAGGGCCAGCAGTGTCTGGTTCTATTCGCCGCTTCTTTGCCGAGCCGCATAACCAGGAAGTGGTGGCTGATTTATTGCAGGTTGGCTTGCAGCCTAAACAGCTTGAAAAAAGCAGCAATGATACGCTGGCCGGAAAAACGTTTGTGTTAACCGGTACCTTGCCTACTTGGTCGCGCGATGAAGCTGGCAAACTGATTATGGATGCCGGTGGCAAGGTAAGTGGGTCAGTGTCCAAAAAAACCAGCTACGTGGTGGCCGGTGACGATGCCGGCAGCAAGCTGGAAAAAGCCCGCCAATTGGGCGTAAACGTGATTGATGAAGACGAGCTAAGGAAAATACTGGGCCTGTCCTGATTGCTGTTCCTCGTTCTGGCATGGGAGCATCAGTATCCTTTTGCATTACGAGGCAGAGGCATGGGAACGAGACAATGCGTATTATTGACATCCTCCCCGCCCTGAACGACGGGGTTTTACGCGCAAATCCGATAAAAAACCCCAGCAAGCGCTTGGTTTAAGTCTGCTTGCTGGGGTTTTTTATGCCTGAAATAACAGGTTCTAACTTTAGGGGGTTAGTTCATGGCGCGGGAACGGCTATACCGGGTTTATTTTTTCTTGGTAATTTCAACCTTGGCACCGTCACGCAAAGATTTCATGTGCTTTTGCAGGGCCTGCTGGCTTAGCATTTGCTGGATTTGAGGTTTGACTTCTTCCAGTTTTGGCGCCTGGGCAGCACGTTCGTCTTCAACCTGGATGATGTGCCAGCCAAATTGCGATTTTACGGGTTTGGCAACCAGTTCACCTTTTTTGGCTGCTTTCACTGCGTTGGCAAATTCCGGAACGTAATTTTCGGCAGGAGCCCAACCCAGATCGCCACCGTCTTTGCCACTACCCGAGTCAATGGACTCTTTTTTGGCTACGTCAGCAAACTTGGCTTTCTTGTCTTTAATGCTTTTTAGCAGTTTGTTGGCCGCTGTTTCGTCTTTAACCAGAATATGTTTAACTTTATATTCTTTTTTGTTGGCATTTTCTTTAACGATTTCATCGTAGGTTTTCTGGATTTCAGCATTGGAAATCTGGTTTTTCTGGCTCCAGTCCTGCAACAAGGAAGCAATCAGAATTTCCTGTTTGGCATTGTTCAGGGCAAGGGCAACTTCATCTTTCTTGGCAATGCCTGCTTTTTCTGCTGCCTGTACCAGTACGGCACGATTGATGAGTTCTTCAGTTAACTGCTTGCGAAACTCGGGGGTATCCTGGGCGCCACGGGCAATCAGGGCCTTGACAGTGTTGTTAAGTTCGGCTTCGGTAATGGCTTTGCCATTAACGGTTGCGATGTTCTGGGCAAAAGCGGGCAAGGCAACCGCACAAGATGCGGCAATTAACATAAAACGTTTCATAACTTTCCTTTTGTGAGTCAAATAGTGGTTTGCGTTTGAATGGCAAGTGCGTGGATTGGAAATGGAATCAGGTCATTAAGGACATCATAAACCAGTCTTTGCCGGGCCACACGGTTTAAACCATTGAACAGGGCAGACTGGATAATGACAGTATAATGGCCAGCGCCGTTTTTACTGCCCGCATGCCCGGCATGCAAATGGGAGTCGTCAATAATTTCAAGCTTGATCGGTGAAAGGGCTGAGAGCCTTTCTTCAATTAATTTAATACGATCTGACATAAGCGGGCTTAGTTCTCGGGAAGGTCTATATGACGGCTTATCCAGAGGGACTGGCCGATGGCAAAAACAATAAGCAGAATGGTCATGCCAAATACCTTGAAGGTTGCCCATTGGTCAAGGGTGAAGTACCCTGAAAAGGCAACAAACAGGTTGATGGCACCGGCAACAATAAAAAAGCCCGACCAGCTGTAATTAAGTTTGTCCCAGACATGATTGTCCATGTTCATTTGGCTGCCAAGCATTTTTTGAATAAGATTTTTTTTGAAAAACAGTTTGCCACCCAGCAAAATGACTGCAAACATCCAGTAAAGAACGGTGGGCTTCCATTTGACAAAGGCCTCGTTCTGGAAATAAATGGTGGCACCACCAAACACGACAATAATAATCACGTTCATCCAGTTGGTGGCTTCGATAGGCTTTTTACGTAGCTTGAGCCAGACAATTTGCGCCACACTGGCCGCAATGGCCGCCCAAGTGGCAACGTAGATGTCGGCAACCTTGAAGGCGACAAAAAACAGGACAAGTGGGAAAAAATCAAACAGGAATTTTTTCATTTGGTAGATTCAAAACGTAAGGATAGAGAGTTGATGCAATAACGCAGGCCTGTGGGGGGCGGTCCATCGGGAAAAACATGGCCCAGATGGGAATCGCAAATGTTGCACAGGATTTCGGTGCGAACCATGCCGTGGCTGGTGTCGCGTTCTTCTCTGACATTGTCGGGGTTGATTGGTTCAAAATAACTGGGCCAGCCACAGCCGGCATCAAATTTTGTGTCTGAAGAGAACAGGGGCGTACCGCAACCGATACAGCGGTAGATACCCGTAGAGAATGAGTTCCAGTAGCGCCCGGTAAAAGGGCGTTCGGTGCCTTTTTGCCGTGCTACATAATATTCTTCAGGGGTAAGTTCCTGTTGCCATTGCGCATCGGATTTGATGATTTTCACGGTTCACCTGTCTGGAGAATAAACGGACTATTCTAAATGAAATGGGTATTATGTGTTTTGTTTTTCTGGATAAATCTGTTTTATTTGTTACATATCGTTTAAGCGCAGGAAAAACGTGCGCTAAAAACCCATTTCAAGGCAATATGTTAGCGTAAAACGGGAATTGGCGGTATTTTGTCGGCTGTCAGATGTTAATATTCTCATTTACCTTTTGTTATCTGCGGTTTTACTGCCCGATTATTGTGTCCATGGAGACAAATTAAAAATGAAGCTTGCTAAATTAACCTCTTTAAGTATGGTGCTTGCCACTGCGTTTTTAGGTACTGCAATGGCACAAACGGTTGTTAACGTTGGTGTGTCCATTTCCGCTACCGGCCCGGCTGCCTCTTTAGGCATTCCTGAAAAAAACACGGTGGAAGTGGTTCCCACAGAAGTGGATGGCGTCAAAGTGAATTACGTTGTTTATGATGATGCGACTGACACGACACAAGCCGTCAAAAACATGCGCAAGCTGATTAGTGAAAACAAAATTGATGTCATGATTGGCAGCACGGTTACCCCAGGCTCTTTGGCCATGGTTGATGTAGCTGCTGAAAATAAAGTGCCGGTTATTAGTCTGGCAGGTAATGCTGTGGTGGTTGAACCCCAGGAAGGCGCCAAAAAATGGGCGTTTAAAACTCCCCAAAATGACTTCCTGATGGCACAGGCCCTGGCTGATGCCATGCAAAAAGCCAACGTCAAAACCCTGGGCGTTATTGGCTTTGCCGATGCCTATGGTCAAAGCTGGCTGAACGAAGTGAAAAGTGTTTTGCAAGACACCGATATCAAGATTGTTGCCGAAGAAAGCTATAACCGTCCTGATACCAGCGTGACCGGTCAGGTGCTTAAACTATTGGCGACTAAACCCGATGCAGTGCTGGTGGCAACGGCCGGCACACCAGGTGCCTTGCCGCAGCGTGAACTCAAGCAGCGTGGCTATAAAGGTCAAATTTATCATACCCATGGTTCTGCCAATAGCGATTTCCTGCGCGTATGCGCCAAGGCCTGCGAAGGCCTGGTATTGCCTGTGGGGCCGTTGCTGGTTGCCAACCAGCTTGCCGATGACAACCCGGTCAAGGCAGAAGGCCTGTCTTACATAGAAAGCTATGAAAACAAATTCGGTAAAGGTTCGGTTAGTGTATTTGGTGGTCATATGTGGGATGCCGGTGCCTTAATTAATGCCGCTATTCCCAAAGCAATTGCCAGTGGTGCCCAACCCGGCACCGAAGCCTTCCGCGTTGCCATGCGTGATGCGCTTGAAAATACCACCGATGTGAAAGGCGCGCATGGTATTTTCAACATGAGCCCAAACAATCACACCGGTCTAGACGAACGCTCTCGCGTACTGGTCAAGGTGGTTGATGGCAAGTGGGTTTATGCCCCTGAGCTGGGCACCAAATAAGAAAGCCTGCCCTGTGTCATCAACGCCCGGGTGGCCCGTCCTGTTCACAGGACGGGCCATTGTGGCAAATGTGCAGGCGCTATTGTTGTTCTACCTATCAAAAGAGAAAAAGCAGAAGATGGATTGGTCTATTGCCAAAATACTTATGCAGGACGGTTTGGTCACCGGGGTTATTTACGCCCTGATGGCTGTTTCGTTGGTGCTTGTATTTGTTGTTACCCGCATTATTTTTATTGCTCAAGGCGAGTTCGTTACGTTTGGCGCGCTTACCTTTGCGATTATGGCCGATGGCGGCAAGCCAGGCACTATTTGGCTGCTACCCATGTTTGGCGTGGCTTTGTTCCTGAAAGAACTGTATTTTGTTCATAAGGGTAAAGACAGGAAAACCCTGCTTAAATCTTTGGGGGTTTTTATTGTTTACCCCTTGTTTTTGCTGTGGGCGGTGCCGGTCGTTCTGGCCACCGATCCTTCATTATGGGTCAAGGCCTTCCTGACGCTGCTTCTGGTTGTCCCGTTGGGGCCCATGCTTTACCGTCTTGCTTACGAGCCGGTTGCCGAGCATTCGGTGCTTACCCTGTTAATTGTGTCCATTGCCGTGCATTATGCGCTGGTGGGTCTGGGGCTGGTGTTTTTTGGTGCCGAAGGCTGGTTGGTTTCCGAGCCCTTTTTTGACGGTACGGTTGAAATTGCCTCTTTGACCTGGACTTATCAAAGCCTGTTTGTGATTGGCATGACAGTGGCCATTATTGGTTCCCTGTGGCTGTTTTTTGGCAAAACCCTGTATGGTCGTGCCTTGCGCGCCACCGCGGTTAACCGTCGGGGCGCCCGTCTGGTGGGTATTGGCACTTCTATGTCTGGGCACCTGACTTTCTTTTTAACTGCGTTGGTCGGGGCCTTGTCGGGCATCATGATTGTGTCATTTATTACCATTACCTACGAAACCGGTTTCATGATTGGCCTTAAAGGGTTTGTGGGCGCCATTATTGGTGGTCTGGTCAGTTATCCGCTGGCGGCTTTTGGTGCTATTGCCATTGGCATTATCGAGGCCTTCACCACCTTCTGGGCCAGTGATTACAAAGAGGTTATTGTCTTTGGTATTGTTATTCCTGTTCTGCTGTTACGCTCTATTTTAGTCAAGCACGAAGAGGATGAAGAATAATAAAATGAAACGTTTATTTCTCGCATTTTTTATCATTTTTCTGGTGGTCCTGCCTGTTTTCCCGGGTACGCCCGAGTTCTGGATTAACCAGATGAATTCTATTGGGATTGCCAGCCTGGTGGTATTGGGTTTGGTGGTGCTGACCGGTGTAGGTGGCCTGACGTCTTTTGGCCAGGCCGCGTTTGTCGGGATTGGTGCCTATGCCACCGCTTATTTGTCAACCACAGCGGGTTATTCGCCCTGGGTGGGCCTGCTGGCGGCACTGGTATTAACATTTGTTGTGTCGTATATCCTGGGGCAGGTTACCTTAAGCCTGTCGGGGCATTACCTGCCACTAAGCACAATTGCGGTTTGCCTGGTTTTTTATTACCTGTATGGCAATCTGGGCTTTCTGGGGCGCCACGATGGTATTCCCGGTATTCCACCCATTGAAATCTTCGGCTTTTCGCTGCTGAAGGCCAAACATATTTATTTCCTTATTTGGGCATTTGTGTTGCTGGCTGTGTGGTTCAGCAAAAACCTGCTTGATTCCCGTCCCGGGCGGGCCATCCGTTCCCTTAAAAGCGGGGCGGGCATGGCCGAATCCTTTGGCGTGCATACCAAATACTATAAAGTGGTGGCTTTTGTATACGCCGGTGTACTGGCCGGGCTGGCCGGCTGGCTGTATGCCCACGAACAGCGGGCGGTCAGCCCCAGCACGTTTGGTATTAATTACGGTATTGAATATCTGTTTATGGCGGTAATTGGCGGTTCAGCCAGTATCTGGGGAGCCGTCTTCGGTTCTACGCTTATTCTTACCATGAAAGACCATATCCAGGATATTGTGCCGCAATTGTTAAATACTTCGGCCAACTTCGAAATGGTGGTGTTTGGTATTGTAATGGTACTGATTTTGCATCATGCGCGCGAAGGCCTGTGGCCCATCCTGGTTAATTTTGTTGCCAGGTTTACCGGCAGCCGCCTGGTACAGCCCAAGCCGGTTCCGGCAGCCTCGTCAGCTTTGCCACAGCGAAACAGGCCGCAACATGGTCAGGTCATTCTAGAGGTTGATAACATCCGCAAAGAGTTTGGCGGCCTGGTCGCGGTCAATGATATCAGCTTCAATATTAAGGCCGGTCAAATTATGGGTCTTATCGGGCCTAATGGCGCTGGCAAAAGTACGACCTTTAACCTGATTACCGGGGTGTATCCGCTAACCAGCGGTTCGGTACGTTTTATGGGCCAGGAAATCGCTGCGCTGTCATCGCGTAAAATTGCCGCCCTTGGGGTAGGTCGTACCTTTCAGCATGTACAGTTGCTGCCCACCATGAGCGTGCTTGAAAACGTGGCCTTGGGGGCTCATTTGCGGGCCAATACCGGGATTGTGCAAAGTTTGCTGCATATCGAGCGCGATTCCGAGGCACAATTGTTGCAAGAGGCCAAAAAACAGCTTGAACGGGTTGGTCTGGGTAATTATTTGTATGAGCAGGCCGGTAACCTGTCTTTGGGCCAGCAACGCATTGTGGAAATTGCCCGTGCGCTGGCGCTTGACCCGACCTTGCTGCTGCTTGATGAGCCTGCTGCCGGTTTACGCTACAAAGAAAAACAGGAGCTGGCCAGCGTACTGTCTGGTTTGCGCGATGAGGGCATGAGTATTTTGCTGGTGGAACACGATATGGATTTTGTCATGCGCCTGACCAATCATTTGGTCGTCATGGACTTTGGTACCCGTATTGCCGAAGGCACACCCGAGCAGATTCAGGTTAATCCTGTGGTGCTTGAAGCTTATTTGGGTGGTGTTGATGATGATCTGGGTATTTCCATTGATGCAAAGGGGGCAAACGTATGAGTATCTTACTGGAAACCAAAAACCTGAACGCACAATATGGCAAAGTGCTGGCGGTGCAAAATATTAATCTTCAAGTAAAAATTGGTCAGGTGGTCACGGTGATTGGTGCCAATGGGGCAGGCAAGTCCACCTTGCTTAACGCCATGATGGGGGCATTGCCGGTACCTGGTTCGGCCAATGGAGAGGTGCTTTACCAGGGTCATGATATTAGCCGCCTGATTGTTGAAGACCGGGTGGCCAATGGTCTGTGTCTGGTGCCAGAAAACCGCGAGCTGTTTTCCAGTATGCCGGTTGAAGATAACTTGCTGCTGGGCGGTTTTCGCCGTTACCGTGCCCGTGAAAAAAACTGGAAAAGCACGCTTGATGAAGTCTACGAGCTGTTTCCGCGTCTGAAAGAGCGTCGCATGCAATATGCTGGCACTTTGTCTGGCGGAGAGCGTCAGATGCTGGCAGTAGGGCGAGCCTTAATGGGCAAACCCAAAGTGCTGATGCTTGATGAGCCCAGCCTGGGGCTGGCACCACTGGTGGTGCGTGAGGTGTTCCATACCATTATGCGTCTTCGCGAAAGTGGGGTATCTATTTTGCTGGTCGAGCAGAACGCCCGTGCCGCCTTGCAGGTGGCCGATTATGGTTATGTGCTTGAAATGGGTGAAGTTCGTCTTGAAGGCAAGGCTTCCGAGCTGCTTCATGACCCCCGGGTGATTGAAAGCTATCTGGGCTTTGGCAAGCAGGAGTAATAATGAACTGCTGTCCCGCCAGCGGGACAGCGATTTGTACGGTGTTTTTATGTCCGCGTTTTCCAGCGCGGTATTTTGCGGTGAATTTGTTTAATGTCCCGGTTGTTTCAGGCCGGTTTGGTTTTATCCTTAAAATCGCAAAGGTCTGCAATCCCGCATTGCGGGCATTTGGGTTTTCGGGCCACGCATACATAGCGGCCATGCAAGATCAGCCAGTGATGCGCATCAAGCAAATACTCTTTGGGCACCATTCGTAACAGCTTTTTTTCTACTTCCAGTACATTCTTGCCCGGCGCAATGCCGGTGCGGTTGGAGACCCGGAAAATATGGGTGTCTACCGCCATGGCAGGTTGGCCAAATGCGGTGTTAAGCACTACGTTGGCGGTTTTTCGGCCTACGCCTGGCAGGGATTCCAGGGCTTCACGCTTATCGGGTACCTGGCCATTATATTGGTTTTGCAAGATTTCACAGGTGGCCAGGGCATTTTTTGCCTTGGTTTTATACAGGCCAATAGTGCGAATGGCTTCGGTAAATTTTTCAAGCCCCATATCCAGGATGTCCTGGGGGGTTTTGCAAGTATTAAAAAACTTGCTGGTGGCGATATTAACGGCCTTATCAGTGGCCTGTGCCGATAGCAGAACCGCAATCAGCAACTGAAAGTTGTTTTCGTATTCCAGTTCGGTGGTGGGCTTGGGGTTGGCTGCCTTAAAACGGGCAAAAATTTCTTTTCTTTTTTGGGCGTTCATGATTATGGGGTGGCTGGGCCTTTTTTTATGGCCTGCTGGCGTCGTTCACGGGCCCGTTGCAAGGCCTGGGCAATGGCTTCTTTTTTAAGTTGTTCAGCGGTTTTTTCACTGGCCAGCGGTTGTGTAAGCCTGGAAAGGCTGGCCAATTCTTCGGAATGGGTAGCGGTTTGAACAGATTTCTGGTTAAGCCGGGCTTC
>JAVESC010000182.1:0-3286 GCA_034006805.1 Advenella sp. | reverse complement strand
GAGCTGCCCACGGGTACTTTCCCCCTGTTTCATGACCGGGCGATCCACGTCTTCCTTATCAAACGCTTTAATAAGCAAGTGAGCAAAATAATCAACCGCCCTAAGGGTGGTACACAACACCAATACGCCCCCTGGTGTGGCCTTGATCAGGGGCAGCAAGGTATCAACGAAGGCCTGGGCAAAATCGGGGGACTGGGTTTCGGGCAAATGATTGGGTACATACAACAAGGCTTTGTCTTTGTAATTGAACGGTGATTCCCAGCGTTCGGTGCGGGCGTTATACAAACCCAGCTGTCGCGTAAAATGAGAAAAATCTTTATACACGGAAAGCGTGGCCGAGGTAAACACCCAGGCCTGCTCCGGTTTTTTATAACGGGCAAAGGTATGCACCGACAGGGGGGCCGAATTCAAGCGCAAATGATGCAGGCCAAATTCTACCCAGCGCACCAGAATATCCTGTTGCCGGTTTTTTTGACTGGTATCAGCAGATGTTTCATTTTCAGGCTCTTCATTTTCTTCAGCGGAATCAGGTTCAACCTCTGGTAGGGCCGCATGGGACCAGCGGTAAATTTTAGCCCGAAGTTCTGTGCCGCTTTTAGCGGCGGCCATTAAATCTGGATGCCGCTCTTGCACCGCCACCAACATACGCACCAGCTTATCCAGCTCGTCTTCCATGTTAGCCAGTGCTTCATTGAATTTATCAAGTTCGGGAATTTGCTCGTAGGTAGCCTTCTTTCCTGGCAATTTGTCTATGCCGGCCGCCACCAGCCGCAAATCTTTCACATAGTATTCAACTTTCTTGCAAGCCTCGCTCCAGCGAGCCGAATCACGCGCCTGGGTCAGACAGGCAACTTCGGTCACTTTCAGGAAGTCCATAATTTGCGAGGTGGCAACGGTATCACCCAAAAAGCGGGTTGCCGTATCAGGTAACTGGTGCGCTTCATCAAAAATAACGGTATCGGCGGCCGGTAGCAAATCAGCAATACCCTCTTCTTTCAGAACCAGATCTGCAAAAAACAAAGCATGGTTAATGACCACGACATCAGCTTCCTGCGCATTGCGCCGTGCTTTCAGCATAAAACAATCTTTAACAAAAGGGCAATCCTGGTTCAGGCAGTTCTCGCGGGTGGAAGTCGCCCTGCCCCAGATATCGGCATCTTCGGGCACCTTTGCACAATCGGTTTTATCACCCGAGTGACTGCGGTCGGCAAATTGCCGGATATACCGAAGCTGCACCACCTCTTCTTTTGACCGCAATGAGCGGTCATCCTGCTCCATGCGGTCCAGATGATAATGACAAACATAATTGCTGCGCCCCTTAAGCAGGGCAACATGCACGGGCAGAGCCATGATTTTTTTCAGGCGCGGTACATCTTTGGTATACAGCTGATCTTGCAGGGTACGGGTACCGGTTGACACAATAACCTTGCCACCCGACAAAAATGCGGGCACCAGATAGGCCCAGGTTTTACCGGTGCCGGTACCGGCCTCTGCCACCAGGACCGATTTGGCCTGAATAGTTTCATCAATAGCCTGCGCGAGCTGAATTTGTGCATCCCGCACCTTGTAACCCGGTATGGCACCGGCAAAAGGCCCCTCTTGCAGGAACCAATCGGAAATTTCAAAATCAAGAACTCGCACACGCTTTCCAAACAACAAAAAATGAAGGCAATCCGCCCATACGCCATTTTAATGATAGTAACGAGGCAAGGGCACTTATCCGCTGAAAGAGGACGAAATAATCCGGTATCAAGCGACAAACATTCATACAAATTAACGAATATGAGTAGCCCCCTCCCTACAAGCCTGCCGCTTATGGCACAATTTACAGTTCGTTTTTAATTATTTTTAAGCAAACATGTCCGAAACCCCAAGTACCGAAACTGCCACAGGCATTGATGAACAACGCATTATTACGCTACTGGCCCAAGAGCTGAACGTACGCCCGGCACAGATTGCCGCTACGGTTTCCCTGCTTGATGAAGGCGCAACCGTTCCCTTTATCGCCCGTTACCGCAAAGAGGCAACCGGCGGCCTTGACGATACTGTTTTACGTAACCTTGAAGTGCGTCTTTTGTATGTACGGGAGCTGGAAACCCGCCGCCTGGCCATTATCGAATCTATCAGCCAGCAGGGCAAATTGACCCCGGAACTGGAGGCTGCCATTGGCACTGCCGACACCAAACAGCGCCTTGAAGATCTTTACGCCCCCTTCAAGCCCAAGCGTCGTACCCGAGCCCAGATTGCCAAAGAAGCGGGGCTTGAACCGCTAGCCGATGAAATCCTGGCCAATAAAGATGCGGTGCCTGCCGAACTGGCCAACCAATACATCAACCTGGAATTGAACGTCAAGGATGCCAAGGCAGCCCTTGACGGTGCCCGCGATATTCTGGCCGAACGTTTTGCCGAAAACGCCGACTTGCTGGCCGACATGCGCGAGCACTTGTGGAACCAGGGCTGGTTATACGCCAAGGTTGTTGAAGGCAAGGAAGCCGAAGGTGACAATTTCCGTGACTGGTTTGACTTCAAAGAGCCGGTTAAAACCCTGCCGTCACACCGCACCCTGGCTTTACTGCGCGGGCGCCAGCAGGGTATGCTTGATTTGCGCATTGGCCTGAATGAAGAGCAGGACGCCCTGGTACCCCACCCTTGTGTGATTCGTATTAGCGAATTTCTGCAACTGGATGCCAATTACACCCTTGATGCCAGTGCACGTGGCAAATGGCTGGCCGATGTTTCCCGCTGGACATGGCGGGTCAAGCTGTTAACCGCTTTTGAGTCTGAAATAATGGGCAAGTTGCGTGAACAGGCCGAAGAAGAAGCCATCAAGGTGTTTGCCGCCAACCTGAAAGACCTGTTGCTGGCCGCACCGGCCGGACCAAAATCAGTGCTGGGGCTAGACCCGGGCATTCGTACCGGCGTCAAGGCAGCAGCCATTGACCCAACCGGAAAATTGCTGGATACCGCCACCATCTATCCCTTTGAACCGCGACGCGACCGCGAAGGTTCTATTCGTACGCTGGCGGCCCTGGTCGCCCGGCATAAAATCCAGTTAATTGCGATTGGCAACGGTACCGCTTCTCGCGAAACCGAAAAACTGGTGGCTGACATGTTGCAAGCTTTCCCCAACCCCGATGTCAGGAAAATCGTGGTGTCCGAAGCGGGTGCCTCGGTTTATTCAGCGTCTGAACTGGCCGCCAAAGAATTTCCCGAGCTGGATGTCAGCCTGCGCGGTGCCGTTTCTATTGCCCGTCGCCTGCAAGACCCGCTGGCCGAACTGGTGAAA
>JAVESC010000181.1:0-3294 GCA_034006805.1 Advenella sp. | reverse complement strand
TACCCGAGCCAATTAAACAGCAGCAGCGCCAGCAGCAACAGGCCAAACCGGACTTAGTTAAACAAACAGAAATGGAAATAGAACGATGAGCCAAACAGACAAAAATCAGGAATATGAAGAAGATGGCAGTAAGTTTGCACCATATGAAACCGAACTCCCGCCTGAATACATTGCTTTAGTGAAAGAATATGGCAGTGAAACATTTGATGACTTGACTGACCACCTTACCGAGGAAGAAAGAGAGGCATTAGAAAATAAAAATGCCGGCCGCTAAAAGGCCATTCCCTGCTTAACCAAACCGCCAACTGGCGGTTTTTTTATGGAAAAAAGAAATGAATTTTTTAAAAAAATTGAAAGAGCTCAAGAAAATCAAATGTATATTGGGCTGGCACCATGGTGGTGTTCATAAACGGATTGATGAAAACCGTGAGTTGTTGATGCTGCTGCAGAAAGAAGTGCCGGCACTCCTTGAGCAAAAGCCATGGGTGTACCAGTGGCTAAAGTCCAATGATGATTTCCTTATGGACTTAAGCCAGGCAACAGATATTTCATCAAGCCGGTTCGGGCCAAAAGAACCTACAAAAGTGAACGGTCATTTTTCTTTTCCTCGTGCCTTTCCTGAACAGGCTCCGCAAGAAAAATAAATCCAATTTATGAGTAACACAAGCTGCCTATAGGCAGCTTTTTTTGTGGGTGTTCGATATGTCAGAAGTTAAAAAAATACCATTCCATGAACAATTGGCCAATAAGATTATTGAGCAGCTAAAACAAGGTACAGCACCATGGCAAAAGCCGTGGGGGGAAGCCATGCCATCCAGGCCATATAACGCCACGACAGGTAAAGAATATCGGGGCGGTAACTCCATCAGCTTAATGATACAGCCGTTTTCAGACCCACGATGGCTGACATTTAACCAGGCTAATGCAGAGGGTTACAAAATTAGAAAAGGTTCTAAGGGGGTACAGCTTCAGTCCCTGACCTTTCATAAAGAGCAGGTAAAACGTGACGAAAATGGCCGTATCGTTAAAGATGAGAACGGGCAAGCAGTAAAAGAGCAGGTTAAATTAGAAAAGCCAATTACCCGATCTTTTACGGTATTCAATGCGGAACAGGTGGAGGGCATCCCTGCACTTAAGGTACCAGAACGGGCATGGCAGCCACTGGAACGGGCTGAAGAAATACTGAATAAGTCCGGTGCCCAAATTAATCATATGGCCGGTGATCGGGCTTATTACAGCCCGGTAAGGGATTATATTGTTTTGCCACTGCGTGAGCAGTTTCCTGATGCAGGAAAGTATTACGCAACAGCCTTACACGAACTGGGGCATTGGACTGGCCATGAAAGCCGTTTAAACCGTCCATTGATGAACACATTTGGTACGCAAGCGTATGCCAAAGAAGAATTAAGGGCAGAAATTGCATCTATGATGGTTGGCCAATCATTGGGTATTAGCCACGATCCTGGGCAGCATGTAGCGTATGTGGGTTCCTGGATTAAAGCATTAAAAGAAGATCCTTTTGAGATTGTTCGGTCATGTCAAGATGCCGAAAAAATTCATGACTTCCTGGTATTGGAAAAAATCCAGATCAAGGAGCAGGTAGCGGATAAAAACATTGGATCATTGACAACAGATCGGAATGGCCAGCCCCAGGTACAGCCTGAAAAATCTGAACTGGAGCAGGTAAAGGAACAATTTCAGTCATTGCTTGGCTCTGTAGGCAGTGAACAGGCCGAACGCTTAAAGTCCATGGAGGCCGGAATGTTGAATGTGTCCAGGTTTGCCAGCGAAAGTGTAAAGGAACAGCTGCAGGTCAATTTTTACAAAGAGCAGCTGGAGCCGACACGGGCAACCCAAATTGAACTGGAGCTTTGAAATGGATAAGCAAAAAGCATTGACAATAAAAGAAGCCGCAAGCCTTTTAGGGGTGTGCTATCACACTATATATACGAAACGTCATCTTCTGGGCTTTCAATTGCCTGGCGGACGTAAATGGTTTATTTGGCCGTCTTCACTTGATAATCTTAGCAAAAAGAATAACAATGTTTTCAGATTATCATTGCAAGTCGGTAATGAGAGTAATACATTATGCCGATCTACAAAAAATCTAAATCTTCATTCTGGTGGATTGATATCAGGACATCAGGTGGGGAAAGAGTTAGACGCTCTACTGGAACCCATGACAAAAGGCAAGCGCAAGAGTACCACGACAAGGTAAAAGCCGAGTTATGGCGCCTGGATAAGCTGGGTGAACAGCCAGAATTTTCTTTTGACCAGGCGGCTTTAAAGGTGCTGAAGCTATCGGAAGGCCAAAAAGACTATAAAACCAAAATACGTCATATTAAGTATTGGCGGAGTTGTTTTGGTGGTAGAGCAATCAGTTCTTTAACATCTGATGAAATATTCAATAATTTACCTACTCATCGTTTAGTTAAAAGCGGCAAGAGTAAGGCACAGCCATTGGCTGCTGCTACTAAAAACCGATATTTGGCTACTATGTCCCGGATTTTACACATTGCTTATGATGAAAACTGGCTGCAAAAAATACCAAAACTCGGGAAGTTTAAAGAGGCAGATGTAAGAATCCGCTGGATAACTCGTGAGCAAGCCCAGTTATTAATTAATCAATTTCAAACTGAATGGATGAAGAATGTATGTTCATTTGCTCTGTCTACAGGGGCTAGAATGAGCGAAATACTTTCTTTGGAATGGTCACAGGTAGATATTGGAAAAAAGCTATGCTGGGTCACAGGTGATAAAGCTAAATCAGGGAAATCCCGTCCTATTCCCTTAAATTCTGATGCCATGTCTGTAATTTGGTCATGTTTAGGGAAAAACAAAAAATGGGTTTTTGTAAGGGATACGGGGACACACCCTAAGGAAATTAACAGAAAGTCATTTAATTCAGCAGTTAAAAAATTGCGCTTAGGTGATTTTCATTTTCATGACTTGCGTCACACTTGGGCAAGCTGGCACGTCCAGTCTGGCACACCCTTAATGGTGCTGAAAGAACTTGGGGGGTGGGAAACTTTAGAAATGGTAAAAAAATATGCTCATTTAGATGCAAGTCATCTGGAGATGCATGCGAATTCGGTCACCTTTTGGTCACCCATAAGCAAAATCGAAGCCGCATAAAACAAAAAAGCCACTTAAAAAGTGGCTTAACTGTTTGATTCTAAAAATAATTTTTGGTGGCTCTTCCCCGATTCGAACGGGGGACCTGCGGATTATGATTCCGTCGCTCTAACCGACTGAGCTAAAGAGCCAATTACTTAAATAAGATCAAGTAAGAAC
>JAVESC010000045.1:0-22269 GCA_034006805.1 Advenella sp. | reverse complement strand
CAATCAACCTTCATGGTTTTTCCCACCATTAGTTGCACTTTCAGGTTTTCTTCCTGGGGAACCTCTGTCAGATGGATAACCTGCCGTACCTGATCCGGTTTGGCCGCTGGATAAGGCACTTTGGGATCAAGGCTGGCTGCATTCACATTAAAAGCGACAGCACCCATACAAAAAAACAAATTAAAAAGTTTAAAATTACTCATACTCAAGATTCACCTGTTACTGGATTATTCAATTAGAAAACAAATAGATAGCTGAAAAAAAACAATCATCGGGGCAATCTGTTTTACCCTTATTGACAAAAAAATATCTTCAACCTATTCTAGCCTGAAAAGCGTATCAAACAATAATCCACATTTACTGGAGTAGGCATGAAACGAAACAATTTTTTGCGTTCTCTATTTACCGCTGCTGTTATGTTTAGCAGTGTCGCCTATGCCCAGGTTAGTGTCATGCTACCGGCCAACCCTGGTGGCGGTTGGGATGGAACCGGTCGCCAGGCATTTAATGCCATGAATAAGGCAGGTATTTATACCGGCCCGGTTAATTTCACCAATAAAGGTGGCGCAGGCGGTACCATCGGCCTGGCAGAGTTCCAAAATACACAAACCGGCAAGGCCAATGCCCTGGCCGTTTTTGGTGCCATTACCGTTGGTGCCATCACACTCAACAAATCCCCCATAGATCTAAGTAAGTTCAAGCCAGTGGCCCGCTTAACCGCCGAATACCTGGTGATTGCCGTCAGACCCGATTCCCCCTACCAGAATCTGGATGATTTTGTGAAAGCGCTAAAAGAAAATCCGGGTGGCACACCGGTTGGCGGAGGTTCCGCCGGCGGGGTTGATCATATCGCGTTGGCTTTATTGGCACAGGCAGGCAACGTACCGGTCAAAGATCTTAATTACATTCCTCAGGCCGGCGGTGCCGATACCGTCACGGGCATCGTCAACGGCACGCTCAAAGCCGGCATTTCCGGTATTTCAGAATTTCAGCAATTTGCCAAATCCAATCGGGTAAAAATCCTGGGTATTACCTCAGCACAACGCATGGAAGGCCTTGATGCCCCCACCTTCAAGGAAGCCGGTTTTGACGTTGAAATTGCTAACTGGCGCGGCATTCTGGGTGCACCAGAAATGCCCGAAGAAAACTACAAAGTATGGATAGACCGCTTCACCCAGCTGAATGACAGCGCCGAATGGAAACAGGTTATGCAAACCCAGGGTTGGGACCAGTTCTTCCTGGCCGGACCCGCGTTTGGCGATTTCATGAAAAATGAAAGCGAACGTATTAACACTATCCTGAAGGATGCCGGTCTTGTCCAATAAAACCCAAGCACCTGTCAATACAACCTCCCAGTCACCGGTCAAACCCTGGTGGCTGGGTATTGTTGTTGTGCTAATGGGTGTGGTTTGCCTTTATTCGGCCAGTGAACTGGACAATACCGCCAGGTACTCTGCCATTGGGCCTGGCATGTTTGTCACCGCAATTGGTATCGGATTGGTGCTGCTTGGCTTGCTATTGCTTATCCAAATAGCACGTGGTGAAAAATTTGAACCCCAGGATACTGAAAATGCCGAGGGAAGCACGCCCATGGATAAACGGGCATTTTTCATTGCACTGGCCGCGGCCTTTGTGCCAGTTTTCATTATTGAACTCCTCGGGCTTCCCGTTACGGCCATGGTGTCATTTACCTTGGTAACAATGGCTTTTGGTTCAAAAAAAATCGTACTGAACCTGATAATTGGCTTTATTTTAGGTTCAGCCAGCTGGTATTTGTTTAGCTTGCTAGGGCTTCAGCTGGGCGAATTTATTCCCTTGCTGGGCGTTTAATTATCCCGTTACATCAATAATTCAATTTAAATATGGATACACTGGGTTTATTACTACAGGGGTTTGAAGTTGCCCTTACCCCTACCAATCTGTTTTGGGCACTGGTAGGCTCTACACTGGGTACGGCTATTGGTATTTTACCCGGCATTGGCCCGGCCCTGACGATCGCCCTGCTGTTACCGGTCACGGTTTCGGTTGGCCCGGTTTCTGCCTTTATTATGTTTGCCGGTGTCCTGTATGGTGCCATGTACGGAGGCTCCACCACTTCTATTCTCATCAATACTCCCGGTGAGGCCGGCTCTATGATGACGGCCCTGGAAGGTAATAAAATGGCCCGATCAGGCCGTGGGGCTGCTGCGTTGGCAACCGCGGCCATTGGTTCTTTTGTGGCCGGAACACTGGCCACCCTTGCCCTTACCTTTGCCGCCCCATATATTGCCGAACTGGCTTTCTATTTTAAGCCGGCCGATTATTTTGCCTTAACAATTATGGCATTTACTTCAGTTGCCGTGGTCATGGGCAGCTCGCGGGTACGCGGTTTTATTTCCCTTTTTATTGGTCTGGGCTTTGGTGTCATGGGCATCGACAACATGACCGGACAGCCACGCATGACCTTCGGGTTTGCAGACTTGCTGGATGGTATGGAACTAACTGTTGTGCTGGTTTCCCTGTTCGCGGTAGGTGAAATTATTTATGTGGCCAGCCGTTATAAAAACCAAAAAGATGATATTGTTTCCGTCAAAGGCGGAATGTGGATGAGTAAATCCGACTGGAAACGCTCTTTCATGCCATGGATTCGTGGTACCGCCATTGGTTTTCCGATGGGTGCGCTGCCCGGTGGCGGATCTGAAATTCCCACCATGCTTTCTTATACCCTAGAAAAAAACCTGACCAAACATAAAGATGAATTTGGTAAAGGTGCGATTGAAGGCGTTGCGGGCCCCGAAGCCGCTAATAATGCTGCCGCGGCCGGCGTCCTGGTTCCGCTATTAACCCTGGGATTGCCAACGTCTGCCACAGCAGCCATTTTACTGGCTGCTTTTCAGAATTTCGGTTTGCAACCCGGACCTTTTTTGTTTACCAGCAACCCCGAACTGATCTGGGGCCTGATTGCCTCATTATATATTGGCAACGCCATGTTGCTGGTGCTTAACCTGCCTCTTATCGGGATCTGGGTCAAGCTCCTTCTCATTCCAAAACCACAGTTATATGCCGGTATTCTTATTTTTGCCATGATTGGCATATGGGGGGTGTCCGGTTCTGTTTTTGACCTGGCATGCATGGCCCTGGTTGGCGTAATGGGCTATGTCATGCGGGTTTATGATTTTCCTATTCCACCCTTGCTAATTGGCCTGATTCTTGGCCCTATGACCGAAAACCAGCTGCGCACCGCACTGGCCGCAGGTCAGGGAAATCCGGCAGTTTTAGTGGAAAGCCCCATGTCTATTGTTTTCCTGACGGTTTCCTTTTTATTCCTGTTTGTACCATTCCTGATCAAGCACTTACGGGCTGTTGCCTGAAAGTAACTGGTTGACATCCTCCCCGCCCTGAACGACGGGGTTTTACGCGCAAATCCGATAAAATACTTAACCTGTTTTGTTTTATATCCGGGTTAGTGGCAGCGCTGTTTTATATAACACCTGCTTCAGCGCGAAGCTGGATCGAATTTTGTCAATACCGGGTATTGGGGTTAATTGCTCAAGGATAAACCTTTCCAGTGCCCCAATATTAGTCACGGCCACCCTGATCAGGTAATCAGAGTCTCCGGTCATTAAATAACATTCCATGACTTCATCATGCTCGGATATCCGTTGTTCAAAATCGGACAATGCCTGCTTATCCTGGGATTTAAGACTGATAGAAATGAAGACATTCAAATCCAATCCCAGCGCTGAAGGGTTGGCCAAGGCAACATATCGGGAAATAATCCCGCCTGTTTCCAGCGCCTTGACACGTGAAAGGCAAGGTGACGGTGATAAATGCACGCGCTTTGACAATTCCACATTACTGATAGAGCTGTTTTTTTGCAGCTCATCCAAAATTCTCAAGTCAATCAGATCAAGTTTCATAAAATGCCGTAAAAATTAATATTTACACTATTTTATGCTGAAAAAGGTTATTTTTTCAAGAAATTCAGCATCTCATTTTTGGGTATTTTAATTAGAATATTATGAACGATATTCAAAATAAATGGCCAACAAAAAAGGAGGGAATCGTATGAATGCCCCATTACCCAAAAACATTGAGAAAATGATGAATAATTTTTTGCAAAGGGATATTGATCCCGAAGAAACCGAAGAATGGAAAGACTCGCTTCATTCACTGGTTACCACTCATGGTCATGAACGAGCCGCTTTTATCCTGAATGAACTGTCTGTCCTGGCTCAACAACTGCAAATAAGCTGGAAGCAGCAAGCGGCCCCTGTGGGCAGTTATTCCTATGTGAACACCATTTCTCTTGATAAACAACCTGCCTATCCCGGTAACCTTCAGATAGAAGAAAAAATTGGTGCCTTAATACGCTGGAATGCTTTGGCCATGGTGGTTCGGGCCAATAGTGCCTATGGTGAGTTAGGCGGACATATTGCCAGTTACGCCAGTGCCGCCGATTTATTTGAAGTTGGCTTCAATCACATTTTTAAAGCTCGAGAACAATCAGATAACGGCCATAAAGGCGATCTGGTGTTTTTTCAGCCACACAGCGCACCTGGTGTTTATGCGCGCGCCTTTCTTGAGAATCGCCTGACTGAAAAGGATTTAAGCTTTTTCAGGCAAGAATTACGTGCCAGCCGTGAAGATGCACAAGGCTTATGCAGCTATCCTCACCCTTACCTGATGCCAGATTTCTGGCAATTTCCCACCGGTTCAATGGGCATTGGCCCCATCAGCTCCATTTATCAGGCTCGCTTCATGCATTATCTGACGCATCGTCAGTTGCAAAACTGCGAAAACCGAAAAGTATGGGGTATTTTTGGTGACGGAGAAATGGATGAACCCGAGTCCATGAGCGCGCTTACACTGGCGGCCCGTGAAAAACTGGACAACCTGATCTGGGTCGTCAATTGTAATCTGCAGCGTCTTGATGGCCCGGTTCGCGGCAATGGTCAAGTCATCAAAGAACTGGAAAACCTGTTTACCGGTGCAGGCTGGAATGTGATTAAGGTTTTATGGGGCAGCGACTGGGACCCCCTGTTTGCTAAAGACCTGACCGGTGCCTTGACAAAAGCCCTTGGCGAAACCGTTGATGGGCAGATGCAAACCTTTGCTGCCAACGATGGTGCATTTAACCGGGACCATTTTTTCGGACAAAATGAAGCACTTCAACATCTGGTTGAGGGCATGAGTGATGAACAAATAGACAGGCTGCGACGTGGCGGTCATGATATTGTTAAAATTTATGCTGCTTACGCGGCTGCCGCCAGTCATAAGGGGCAGCCCACGGTTATTCTGGCCCATACCAAAAAAGGTTACGGGATGGGCAATGCTGGCCAAGGGAAGATGACCACCCATTCACAGAAAAAACTCGGGGATACTGATTTGATTGCCTTCAGGGATCGTTTCAATTTGCCGTTAAGCGATGAGCAAACCCTTAACCTGGAATTTTACCGACCCGATGAAAACAGCGAAGAAATCCGCTATTTGCATGCACAACGTGAAAAACTGGGTGGTTATTTACCCAAGCGCCATACCAATGCACCGGTTTTCCAAGTCTCTCCTGTAGCGCAATGGGCAGGTTTTGCCTTGCAAGCTGAGAATAAAAGCATGTCTACCACTATGGCTTTTGTGCGCATGCTGGGCAACCTTTTAAAAGACAAGGAAATTGGTCAGCGGATTGTTCCCATTGTCGCTGATGAAGCACGCACTTTCGGCATGGCCAACCTGTTCAAGCAGGTGGGCATTTACTCTAGTGTAGGCCAACAGTATGAGCCCGAAGATATCGGTTCTATCCTGAGTTATCGTGAAGCACTTGATGGCCAAATTCTTGAAGAAGGCATTAGTGAAGCAGGGGCCATTTCCAGTTGGGTGGCTGCGGCAACCAGCTATAGTGCTCATGGTACTCCCATGTTACCTTTTTATATTTATTATTCCATGTTCGGTTTTCAGCGTATTGGAGACCTGATCTGGGCCGCGGCCGACCAGCGCCCGCGTGGTTTCCTGATTGGTGCGACGTCAGGCAAAACCACTCTTGGTGGTGAAGGCTTGCAACACCAGGATGGTTCCAGCCACATCTGGTCTGCCACCATTCCAAATTGCAAATCCTATGACCCGGCTTTTGCGGGTGAACTGGCCGTTATTATTGAACAAGGCACGAAGGAAATGATGACGGAGCAAAAAGATGTATTTTATTACATTACCGTTATGAATGAAAACTATCCACAGCCTTCCCTAAAGCCGGAAATGCGGGAAAACATTCTTAAAGGCGGCTATCATTTCAGGCATTACCCGGCACAATCCGCTTCTAGTTCGCAAGAAAAAAATTCAGTTACCTTAATGGGTTCTGGCGCAATCCTGACTGAAGTACTGGCCGCCGCCGAAGAACTGTCCTCCCATGGCATAGCGTGTGATGTTTTCAGCATCACCAGCTGGACAGAACTGGCCCGTGACGGTCAGCGCTGCGAACACGCAACCGACCCTTCCGGCCAGCCGCTCACGCCTTTTATTGAAGCGCAATTACAAAATAGCAAGGGTCCCATTATTGCGGCAAGCGACTACGTCAGGATGTTACCTGAATCGATTCGTGCTTATATTCCTGCTGATCGACAATACACCACCTTGGGCACAGACGGTTTTGGCCGCAGTGATACGCGAGCAGAATTACGCCAACATTTTGGTGTCAATGCACAGGCAATTGTTGAAATGGCACGTAAACAGTTAGCTTTTTGAGTTAAAAAAATGGCACGTATTATTTACGTGCCATTTCAAACCCTACTATATTTAAACTATCTGTTCTTACGCAGCCGCACTCTCAGTTGCGGTTTCTTCTTCGGTCACTGAAGTACGGATAAGATGATCGAAAGCACTTAAAGACGCTTTGGCACCTTCACCAATCGCAATCACAATTTGCTTGTAAGGTACCGTGGTTACGTCACCGGCTGCAAATACACCGGGAACCGATGTCTGGCCTTTGGCATCAATCTCTATTTCACCATACTTGCTTAAGTTAACGGTGCCTTTCAACCATTCGGTATTGGGTACCAGACCAATCTGGATAAACACGCCTTCCAGGTCTACTTTTTTGATGGTGTCTGTGGTGCGGTCTTTATAAGACAGACCATTTACCTTGGTACCGTCGCCATGAATCTCGGTGGTTTGGGCAGACATAATGATGTCAACGTTAGGCAAGCTACGCAGTTTGCGTTGCAATACATCATCGGCACGCAGCTGATCGCCATACTCAATCAGGGTCACATGGGCAACCACGCCGGCCAGGTCAATGGCCGCTTCAACGCCCGAGTTACCGCCACCAATAACAGCCACCCGTTTGCCTTTAAACAAAGGACCATCACAGTGCGGGCAATAAGCCACACCTTTGGTGCGGTATTCCTGTTCGCCAGGAACATTAATATTGCGCCAGCGGGCACCGGTTGCCAGAATAACGGTTTTACTTTTCAGAACCGCGCCGTTTTCCATCCTGACAGAAATTTCCTTATCGCCAGGAATCAGTTGTTCTGCGCGTTGCAGGTTCATGATATCAACGTCATAGCTACGTACGTGTTCTTCGAGCTGGGCAGCAAAACGTGGGCCTTCGGTTTCTTGAACAGAAATAAAGTTTTCGATAGACATGGTATCCAATACCTGGCCACCAAAACGCTCTGCGGCAACACCGGTGCGAATCCCTTTGCGAGCGGCATAAATGGCTGCGGCAGCACCGGCAGGACCACCACCAATCACCAAGACATCAAAAGGATCCTTGGCATTTAGCTCTTCTGCTTTGCGGCTACCTGCATTGGTATCCAGTTTTGCCAGAATTTCTTCAACACTGGAACGACCCTGAGCAAAAGACTCACCATTCAAAAACATGGTGGGCACAGACATAATCTGGCGGCTATCGACCTCTTCCTGGAACAAGGCGCCATCAATGGCCACGTGCTTGATACGCGGATTGATAATTGACATGACGTTTAGTGCCTGAACAACATCCGGGCAGTTTTGGCATGACAATGAAAAATAGGTTTCAAACTGGTAATCGCCATCCAGGTTACGGATTTGCTCAATGACGGCTTCATCCAGTTTAATGGGATGACCACCGACCTGCAACAGGGCAAGTACCAGTGAAGTGAATTCGTGGCCCATCGGAATACCGGCAAATTGAACGCTGATATCGGTTCCGGGGCGATTAATGGTAAATGAAGGCTTACGTGAATCAGTGCCTTGTTCGTTTAAGGTAACACGGTCTGAAACAGCAGCGATTTCCTGCAATAATTCTTTCAGTTCCTTCGATTTAGCGCCATCATCCAGTGAAGCAACAATTTCGATTGGCTGGGAAACCATTGCCAGGTAAGTTTTTAATTGTGTCTTGATATTTGCATCTAACATGATGATGAACTCTCCGGATCTTGATGTATTTAACTTTGGGGGATAAGGTTCGGGCAAAGCCCGAACCTTGCAACCAGGAATAAATATTCGGGTCGCGGTAATTTACTGACCAGATGGACAGTTAATTAGATTTTGCCAACCAGGTCCAGTGAAGGAGTCAATGTAGCAGCACCCTCTTCCCATTTGGCTGGGCAAACTTCACCTGGGTGAGCAGCTACGTACTGGGCAGCTTTCACTTTACGCAGCAGTTCAGAGGCATCACGGCCAATACCGTTATCGTGCACTTCGGTCACTTTGATTTGGCCTTCTGGGTTGATAACGAATGTACCGCGAAGTGCAACACCCTCTTCAGCAATCAGGACTTCAAAGTTGTTAGCCAATACGTGAGTTGGGTCACCAATCATTGGGTACTGAACTTTAGCAATCGCGTCAGAAGTATCGTGCCATGCTTTGTGTGAGAAGTGCGTATCGGTAGATACAGCGTAAACTTCTACACCCAGTTTCTGGAATTCAGCGTAGTTATCAGCCAAGTCTTCCAGTTCTGTTGGGCAAACAAATGTAAAGTCAGCAGGGTAGAATACGACAACAGACCATTTGCCTTTCAGTGAATCCTGGTTTACGTCAACAAATTTACCATTGTGGTAAGCAGTTGCGCTGAAAGGTTTGATCTCTGTATTGATTAATGACATTTATTTCTTCCTTGTTTGTTGGGTTAGAAAATTGAATATGTGATCAGTATAACCCTGCATAGCTAATATGTATAATTTATTGTTTTTATAAACGAGTTTAATTTTAACTATATCGAATATAACCGTCACATAGTTCTACTATATCAGAACATTATTGCAATTTAATGTTTTAACCCCAAGCTAGCAGAGGTAAACGCAAGATCACCCGTAACCCGCCCAAAGGAGAAGTGGCTGTCATGACCGTACCGTGATACAGATCGGTAAGGTCACGAACAATATCCAGCCCTAATCCGGTGCCTGGTATCTTTTCATCCGCCCTTATCCCTCGTTGAAAAATCTGGTCTTTTTGGATTTCTGGCAATCCTTTGCCATCATCGTCAATCGTAATGATGACTTCATTCTGGTCGGCAACAACCGCTACGATAATTTCATGACGGGCCCATTTGCAGGCATTATCCAGTACATTGCCAAGCATTTCCTGAAAGTCCTGTTCTTCTCCCCTGAATAGGCACGCTTCTTCTGGCAGGTGCAGTTTTATATCAAGGTCACGCTCCGCATGCAATCGCTGCATCACCCTGATAAGGGCTTCGAGCGATTTTTTTACTGGTGTACGGCTGCTGCTTGCCTGCATGGCAGCCGCCGCCCTGGCCCTGGCTAAATGATAATTTACCTGGCGTTGTGCCAGGGCAACCTGCTCCTGGACCAGGGTGGAAAATGAAGTCTGTTCTTTAGCGGCCGCGTTGGACAATATCGCCAGGGGAGTTTTGACAGCATGCGCAAGGTTACCTGCCTGTGTTCTTGCCCTTTCAATCACCTTGGCATTCACATCTAGAACCTTGTTAAAATCACTCACTAATGGCTCGAGCTCGGCCGGAAAATCACCTTTAATGTGTAAAGTCTTGCCCTCATGAACATCTGTCAGGCTTTTCCGGAGTTTACCAAAAGGACGCAACCCCAATATTACCTGTGTTGTTACTGCCACCATAAGGCCTGCGGCCAGCACCGATAAAGCCAGCATCAACATATTACGAAAACGTTCGGCAGGCAATGCGACAATATCATGGTTAATAGCCACAACCAGACGCAAGGGAGATGATGATTCTTCTTCGGGCTGAATAATCCGCCCCACCGCGTTTAGCACACTGCCCTCAGTATCTGTAATCGTAAAATCCTGCAGCGCTGCACGGGCGCTGCCAATACCTTTTGTGGGTAAAACATTGTCCCAAAGAGAGCGGGAACGCAACAGCCCCGTTTTTTCGGTCTGTTCCTGGCTATCCTGTTGATCTATTTGCCAGTAAAGACCCGATAAGGGCTGACTAAACCGTGCGTCGCTAAGTTCGTGTGGAACACTAACGTTGCCATTGGCATCAACCGCCACGAAAGACAGCAACTGATTAAGATGCAAGGTCAGCTCTGCCCTGACCTGCTGCATTATATGTTGCTGGAACAGGCCATTAAGGCCCCAACCGGCCACAACGATAGTCAGTAAGACCCAGGCCAGCGTGCCCGCCAGCAGGCGAAACCTTAATGAGGACCAGAATGAGTGTGCGGTTTTGCGTGCGTTCATTTTTTCTAAGCCAGGCGATAACCCATGCCACGTACCGTTTCGATCGTTCCGGACGGCAATTTCTTGCGCAGGCGGGCAATAAAAACCTCTATCGTGTTGGAGTCGCGGTCTGCATCCTGAGCATAAATATGTTCGGTCAGGATAGAACGGGAGATCACTTCTGTCGGGTGGTGCATGAAATACTCCAATACCTTGAACTCATGGCTGGTTAAGGAAAGCGTCACGCCATTAACACTTACCCTGGCATTACGCGTATCCATCTCTATGGGGCCGTTTTTAAGAATCGCATTGGCATGACCGCCGGTACGCCGCAGCAAAGCCCTGACTCTTGCCAGCAGCTCTTCCATATGAAAAGGTTTGGTCATATAGTCATCGGCACCGGCATCAATACCCATGACTTTCTCATGCCAGTTGTCCCGTGCCGTTAATATTAGAACAGGCATATCAAGAGCGGCGTCACGCCATTTTTTCAAAACTGAAATACCATCCATTAATGGCAGGCCCAGATCAAGAACGGCCAAATCAAATGTTTCCACTTCCCCCATAAACCAGGCGTCTTTGCCGTTCATGGCCACATCAACCACGTAGCCGGCTTCAGTCAGCGTGTCCTTCAACTGAGAGGATAGCGTAGGCTCATCTTCCACAACCAATATTCGCATCAGTCTTTTTCCTGCCTGTTTTTATGAAATTTTTTACCCTTTTTCTTAAGGACTTTGCCATCTTCGGCATCTACCAGCAATTTAAGCATGTTGCCCGAATCCTGAAGCAGCTTGATTTCATAAAACCAACGGTTTTTATCATCATCATCGTCATGCTCGAACTCGATCTTGACGACCTGGCCGCCAAACTCTTTTTCCATTTTTTCCAGCACCGTACGCAAAGGCATAATTTTGCCTTCAGCCAATGCCTGGCGTGCCAGCTCATGATCCTTGGAATCAGCATAAGCCTGCGTGGACAGCAACATGGCACAAGCCAGCAAACCACCCAGCATTCCGTTATAAAACTTCCTTCCTGTCATGGCGTCTCCTGCGTTTGGACTCATTAATAATTAAATTCTTTATATCACAAGGAAGATGAACGGTACATGAACAAAGGCTTCAGATCCGGTTCATTTACCCACATGCATAATACGTTCATGATCAATACCGATCATACCCAAACTGCGGAGAATGACCATGAAAACAACTCGTTTATTAACTGCCCTTACCCTTGGTTCCAGCCTGATTTTTTCTGGTGCTGCCCTTAATACCGCCTTGGCCCAAACCGATACGGCTCAAGTACAGACCGCCCCCGCCCAGTCACGGCTGACGATCAAGCAAATTTACGACAAGGTGGAAGCTGCCGGCTATACCAACATTACTGAAATTGAACTGGATGACAATGTCTATGAAGTCAAGGCACGGAACCAGGAGAATCAACGCCTGCAACTCAAGCTTGATCCAAATAGTGGAGAAATCATCAACACCAAAACAAAAAACAAATAGCGATTGATGAAATCAATTAATCCCTGTCTTGAACAATCACTTTAAAGGTTACTCATGAAAACACGACTAATTTCTTTTGTGTCAATCATTACGCTGGCATGGGGCTATGATGTGTTTTATCTGCACCCGCCTGTACAGGGAGCCTTGCCGTGGTTAATACAAAGGCAGGGACTTTATTTAAGCGGTTTGTGGGCCATTGCACTTATGTCGCTGGTCATGGTGCTTTCCATTCGCCCAGCCTGGCTTGAAAAGCCGCTGGGCGGCATGGATAAAATGTACCGCCTGCACAAATGGGCGGGAATTTTAGGCATTAGTGCAGCCGGCCTGCACTGGCTGCTTGACATGTCCAGCGACCTGATTAAATCCTGGATTGGTAAAACAGGGCGCCCGCCCAAAGGCGATCTTACCGAGTTTGCCGCCATGTTCCGTTCTTTTGCCAAAGACAGTGGCGAATTAATTGTCTATGCCCTGCTTATCATGCTGGTGCTCACCCTGTGGAAAAAATTCCCCTATAAATTCTGGCGTTATATTCATAAAGTAATGCCGGTTTTCTATCTGCTACTGGTCTTTCACACAATTGTACTGGCACCGGCCAACTACTGGACACAACCCCTTGGCATATTGCTTGTCATCCTGTTTATACCGGCTTGTATAGCCAGCGTTATTTCCCTGGCAGGCATGGTGGGCAAGCCCCGCCAATCAACGGGCACCATAACGTCCATTCAGGCTCATAATACGGGCATTACAGAAGTCACCTGCAAAATGGATGCCTCATGGAAAGAACACCACGCAGGACAATTTGCCTTCCTGACGTTTGACCACTATGAAGGTGCTCACCCGTTCACCATTTCCAGTGCACCGGGCAGTGACAAACACATCAGTTTTCAGATTAAGGCGCTGGGGGACTATACGGGTCAATTATCCGGAAAAATCACAGTAGGCCAAAAAATCAAGGCTGAAGGCCCCTATGGCTGCTTTGATCTAAGCCAACTTGATACCGGTTCGCACCAAACCATGATTGCTGGTGGCATTGGTATTACCCCGTTTCTTTCATGGCTGGAAGACTGCCAGAAGTCGCCAGGCAATATTCCTTCAACCGATTTGCATTATTGCGTACGAAATGCCGATAATGATCCTTTCATCCAACGCATCCTGCAACTGTGCGAAACGCTGCCATCAGTCAGCTTGCATGTTCATCAAAGTGAAAAAGGAGAACGTTTAAGTGCCCAAAAACTGGCCCAAACGCTGGGGCAAAAAAGCAGTACCTCAATTTGGTACTGTGGCCCAACCAGCCTGGCAAACAGTATCAAAACCAAGCTGAAAAAATGGTGGCCTGGAAAATTCACCTTCCATCAGGAAGCCTTTGAAATGCGTTAACCCGGTTCAAAACAAAAGCGCCACCCAAACAGGGCGGCGTTTTTGCGCAAGTAAATCATGGAAAAGGTTTAATTCAAATGAACTGCCCAACAAACTGCTGAAGTATTTTTCTGGACCATGCCGTGTCAACAACCGCATCCAGCAGGAAGGCTTTTTGTTCTGGTGGCAACTTCTTTTTACCGACAATAATATGCCGCATCAATGCTTCGAAGAATTCGGGATGAAACTGTACCGACAGGGCATTCTTTGTATAGCGGATGATCTGGTTGGGGTCGTGCCCGGACGAACCCAGCACGGTCGCCCCGGAAGGCACCTGCAGCACGCTTTGTTCATGCGTTAAATGAGCCCGGAACTGCTGCGGGAACCCGGTAAAAAACGGGTCTGCCTGACCTGCCGGGTTCAGGGTAATGCTTATGCTGCCTATTTCGGGGCCATCAGGGTGATAGTCCACTACCCCGCCCAAGGCATGTGCCATTAACTGATGACCATAGCATACTCCCAACAAGGGCTGGTTTTTCGCGATTACCTGACGAACCCATTCTGCGGTACGTTCACTCCAGTCAAGCCGGTCTGTTACCATGCACCAGGACCCGCTAATAACCGCCACATCAAAAGAGCCGGGATCTGGCAGCGGTTCGTCCAGATCGGGTCTGGTAATGCGTATATCCAGCGGAAAAGACGTGGGAGTTTTTGCCAGCGCAGATTGAAACCACTCCCATTGATCACCATAAACCGATCGCAAACTTTCGGGTGGTGCCCCCATCTGAATAATATACAACACGGCTTGGCTTGACATAACAGACAGGTTCCTTACAGTATTGGGCTATTCGACAGCATCAAGCCCGAAATCAAAAACAGCCACGCTATGGGTAATCCAGCCAACCGCAATCAGGTTTACCCCCGTTTGTGCGATGGCAGGCGCGGTTTGCGCATTGATACTGCCGGAAGCTTCGGTAACCGCTCGCCCGTCAACCATGGCAACCGCTTTTTTCAGCATGTCAGGATTCATGTTATCCAACAGTATCACATTAACGCCCAACTCAAGCGCTTCGGCCAATTGTTCCAGGGTATCCACTTCCAGTTCAATCTGCACCATATGACCAACACCGGCACGCGCCCTAAGTACGGCTTCGCGCAAGCTGCCGGCCACGGCAATATGATTGTCCTTGATTAAAACGGCATCATCCAGGCCAAAGCGGTGGTTACTGCCTCCTCCAACCCGCACCGCATATTTTTGCAAGGCACGCAAACCTGGCAGGGTTTTACGCGTGCAGGTAACCTTGGTGCCATATTCGCGAATGGCATCGGCAATGGTTGCCGTTGCGGTTGCCACTCCGCTTAAATGACCCAGAAAATTAAGTGCCGTGCGCTCTGCCGTAAGAATGGCACCGGCCGGACCGGAAATGCTGGCAATAAGATCGCCTGGATTCAAACGGGCACCATCGTTACGATGGAGCGCTATCTTGATGTTTTCATCAATAATCCGGAAGGCCAGGCAGGCCAGGTCAAGGCCCGCCAGAACCCCGCCCTGGCGGGCAACCAAATTCATAGTTGTTTGGGTTTGTGGCGGAATAATACTGTCGCTGGTTAAATCGCCTGCCCTGCCAAGATCTTCCAGCAAGGCCATGCGAACAACAGGCTCCAGCATGACTTTTGGCAAGGGCGGGACGCGAACGTCGTGATGGTTACCGGAAGATGTTTGCAAAGATTGGGCAATACTCATTTTTTAATACTTGAATTTTAATGGGTTCAAAAAACTCATTATATTCCCATCCTGTCATCAGGAAACCTATTTGCCGCCAGAGTGCCAAATCCATGCACGCGCCTGAACCGTTTGCCAGTGCGGACATCCGGCCATTTTGATATTTTCTTGATATTTAATTGATATTTACTTGACGACATTCAGCCTACCATGCACACATGACCAAACCCACAATAATTCCTCCTGAATCCATGTCAGGATTTGTCATGCAGGTATGTTTTGAGAATCCAGTTAATTAGCTTTATTTTTGCCTTGTTTACCCTGTTTACCTTCAGTCGTCTTTTGTTTATTGCCTGGCAATATCAAAGGGTACAGCAAGCAAAGGGACTATGGCCCATTCTTAAGGGTGGTTTACGCATAGACCTTAACCAAATAGCCACCTATGCCTCGGTGCCCGCCCTGCTCATGCCATGGCTGGAAAACAATACCCTGTTTCTTGCCATTACCGCTGTGTGGTTTACTTTCTGGTGGCTGTTGTCTGCATTCATGGAAATTGCCACCCCCCAATTTATTACTGAATACGATACCCGCCCCAACCGCCTGTTTGTTGAATACCTGAAACACCCCAAAGAAGTTTTTGGCATGCTGTGGCGCGGTTATAAAGGGATGCTGGCCGCCGGGCTGCTGCTCTTTGCCTGCATGGCAACCATGGCCAACTATCTTTTTTTCAACTTTGCCCCGGCGCCTCTTGGCCCTGTCTGGCTCAGGATTATCGAATCATTTTCTTATGCTCTGGTTTCTTTCCTGTGTATTCGTGGCACATTAAAAAAAAGGCCCATCAATCCGTCAACCGTTGCCTTTGCCGGCGATGGCTTGGTGAACAGCCTTGCACTGAATTCCATTTATAGTCTTTTATACGCCATTTACGCCATGAAATACGAAATGTCGGCCGAAGCGGTTTATGGCAAAATGCCAGCTGAAACAATTAACCGGCTGGTGTGCGAATCGGCGGGTATTAAACCTGGCATGGATGCCGGTACGATTGCCACCCTGCATCAACAAATAGCCAGCAATCACTCAGGCTCCCCCAAGAATATTGTCATTATTGTTGAAGAAAGCCTGGGTGCCCAATATGTTCAAACCCTGGGTGGCAACTGCCTGACGCCCAACCTGGACCGCCTATATCAGGAAGGCTGGGGTTTTCTACAGGCCTATGCAACCGGAACCCGCTCGGTGCGCGGGCTTGAAGCGTTGTCGGCCGGATTTCCGCCTACAATCACACAATCCGTCTTCAAGTTGCCCAATGCCCAAACCGGTTTTTTTACCATAGCCGAAGCATTGGGCCAGCAATATAATTACCATTCCCGCTTTCTGTATGGTGGAGAGGCCCATTTCGATAATATGAAAGGCTTTTTCCTGGGTAATGGTTTTAAGGAAGTGATTGACGGTCCTTTATTCAAAGATCCCCAATTCAAGGGCACCTGGGGTTACAGTGATGAAGACATGTTCAATCAACTGGATCGCCTGCTGCAAGAGGATATAGGCAGCAACCAGCCCACTCTTACCCTGGCTTTTAGTGTTTCCAACCATTCTCCGTGGGAATATCCGGCAGGCCGCATCCATCCCCAGGACGAGCCTGCCAGTGTAGAAAATACCGTACGCTATGCCGATCATGCCCTGGGGCAGTTTTTTGAAACCGCCAAAACCCGTGATTACTGGCAGGACACTGTGTTTCTGGTGGTTGCCGATCATGATTCGCGCGTATTTGGCGCCGAATTGATTCCCCTGAAACACTTCCATATCCCGGCGTTGATATTGGGCGCAGGCATTACCCCCCGCCTTGATGAGCGGATAATCAGTCAGATTGACTTACCGGTTACTCTACTTAGCCTGGCAAGTGCTTCTTGTGTCCATCCCATGATTGGCCAAGACCTGACCAGGCAAAGCCCCAACCGGGCCATGATGCAATATGACAACCGCTATGGCTACCTGAAGGCGGATCAATTGCTAGTCCTGGACCCGCATCGGCAAGCGACGCAGTTTACTTATCAGGCACCCGATGTATTCCAGCGATCCCTGCTGGATGAGTCCCTGGAAAAAGAAGCCCTGGCACATGCCATTTGGCCTTTTAGCGTATACAGGGATAAAAGCTACAAGGCATTTACCGCCAATCCCACAAAGAAAGAGATTGATATGCAAAATCACCCGTCAGTGGTTGGGTGAGTCTGTGCTGTCGGAGGTATTGAAGAATTCGTAGATAATTTTTCTAAGCCAGCGACTGCCTGCGTCCTGGTGAAACCGGGCATGCCAATGCTGCCTGATCGCATAGCGGGGAGATTCAAATGGCAAGGCATACGAACGCAGATTGGGGTTGCGGGTGAACATATTGCTTAAGCGCGTTGGTACGCTGGTGATCAAATCTGATTTCTCTATTAGTAACCCCAGGCCTAAAAATGATGAAAGCTGCAGATAGATATTGCGCTTTATGCCCAACCGTTTGATTTGCTGCTCTAAAATGGAATGACCGGTTCCCTGATGATAAAATACGACATGGCCTTCACGCTGAAAATCTTCCAGGCTTAGATTATCCTGTATGCGGGGATGCTGGTTGCTAACCAGACATTCATACTGCTGACGAAACAATGTCTGCTGGTAAAAACCGGCCTTAAGTTGCGGTACAAAACCAATGGCCAGATCTATGGCACCGTTAGACATATACATGGGTGTTTCGGGTGTGATGGGTACAATTTCAAGCGCAATATTTGGTGCGTTTTCATGAAGATACGCAACCAGCCGGGGTAATATTTCTATATGGCTGATATCCATCATGCTAATGGTAAAGCCCCGGGTTGAGGTAGCTGGATCAAACTCTTCAGTAAATTCTGCAATACGCTTCCATTTATCCAGCAAGTCGGTAATGTGCCCAGCCAGGGATTCGGCCACTGTCGTCGCCTGCATCGTATTGCCTACCCTAACAAACAGGGGGTCATTAAAATGCTTTCTGAGCTTATTCAATTCTATGCTAACGCCCGGCTGACCCATTCCAAGATTTTCCGCGGCTTTGGAAACACTTTTTTCACGATTAATTTCATGAAAAATCTGTAACTGACGAATATCCATTTTTCCTGAATCTTTCATTTCTTTCCTGCCCTTACAGTATTCATCCTGATTTTTAATGATTATCGTCCCTAGTGTTATTAATTTTTATAATACAGATTATATACATTATTGTATGGATGAAATAGCTCAAGCTTGTTAAATTTAAATTGCAGTTATTTTCATTAACAATAATCAAAAGAATCAAAAAAATTTATCACTATTTATGAGGATATTATCGTGGATCAATTAGCCAAACTTGAAGACTTGCCCCAGGAATACAGGGATAACCTTGAAAAACTGAACCTGGTACCGTTGTGGCCCAGCCTGCGCGATGTTTTGCCACCTGAAACCCCGCAGCCTAAAACCAAGCCGATTATGTGGCCATACGACACACTGCGTCCGCTCTTGATGCAAGCAGGTGATTTGACACCCATCGAAAAAGCCGAGCGCCGTGTACTGGTTCTGTCCAACCCGGGTCATGGTCTGGAAAACATGCGTGCCACGCCAGTGATGTATTTAGGCATGCAATTATTGCTGCCAGGTGAGTGGGCGCCTTCACACCGACACACCCCCAACGCGATTCGCATGATTGTGGAAGGCAATGATGCCTACACCACCGTTAACGGACAGAAATGCCCAATGGAGCGTGGTGACCTGATTTTGACACCTACCGGCATGTGGCACGAACACTCTCATGAAGGCACAGAACCTGTTGTATGGCTGGACGTTCTTGACCTGCCACTGGTTTACTTCATGGAAGCTTCCTACGTAGAACCCTTTGGTGAGCACCAGGATATTAACGGTGTTGCCGCCAATACCGCTTACGGCCCCGGTATTGTGCCCACACCGGTCTTTACACGCCAGAACCCAACAAACCCACTGCTGCGTTTTGCCTGGAAAGATGCACGTAAAGCACTGGAAAACATGGCCGCAAGCCAGCCCGATGCAAAATCTATCCAGGTTACTTATATTAATCCTGAAACCGGCTCAGACTGCCAGAATATCATTGGCTTTTCTTCATTAATGCTACGTCCCAATGAAACACTGACCCTGCCTTTACGCTCCAGTGCCATGGTCTTCCACGTGATTGAAGGCCAGGTTGAAATCCAGACCACCGATAACAACTTCAACATGAAGCAGGCAGATACAAGCTGCGTCCCATGTTTTGCACCAGTCACCCTGGTCAACAAAAACAGTGACCAGCCTACTTTTATCTTTATTGCTGACGAGTCTCCGGTACAGAAAAAACTGGGTCTTTATTCTGAACGCCCAAACAATAAATAATTCAGTTTATAAAACTACTATATTAAAGGAAACTAAAAAATGGAACAATTACCTATTCTTATCTCTGGCGGTGGCATTGGAGGCTTTGCCGCAGCACTGGCATTGGTACGCCAGGGATTCAAGGTAAAACTGTTTGAACAGGCCCCTGAAATTGGTGAGATCGGGGCAGGCATCCAGTTGGGCCCTAACGCCTTTCATGCCTTTGATGCGCTGGGCATCGGAGACAAGGCCCGTTCACGTGCCGTGTATACCGACTACATGGTCATGCATGATGCCTTGAATGAATACGTCATTGGCAAAATCCCTACCGACGAAAATTTCCGCAAGCGTTTTGGCAACCCCTATGCCGTTATCCACCGTGCCGACATCCACTCTTCTCTGGTGGAAGGGGCACAGGAAACCGGTGAGGTTCAAATCCATACCAATACACGTATTGAAGGTATCGAACAGGACGGCAAAACCGTTACTGTTACCGACACCAACGGCAATAAATACACAGGCCAGGCCCTGATTGCCGCTGATGGCGGAAAATCTGTGGTTCGTGAAAAATATGTCGGTGACCCCGCACTGGTAACCGGTCATGTGGTTTATCGTGCTGTTGTTGACAAAGAAGATTTCCCCGAAGACCTGCGCTGGAATGCGGCAAGTTTGTGGGCAGCTCCCAAAGGCCACCTGGTTCACTATCCGCTACGTGGTGGTGAACAATACAATGTTGTGGTTACCTTCCACAGCCGCGAGCAGGAAGTCTGGGGTGTTAAGGATGGCAGCCGTGAAGAAGTATTAAGCTACTTTACCGATATTTGCCCCAAAGCCAAACAACTGCTCTCATTGCCAAAATCATGGAAACGCTGGTCTACCGCAGACCGCGAGCCCATTAGTAACTGGACTCATGGCCGTGCCACCCTGCTTGGAGACGCAGCACACCCAACCACGCAATACATGGCACAAGGTGCCTGCATGGCCATGGAAGATGCCGTTACACTGGGTGAAGCTCTGCGCACTAGTGACAATGACATTGAAAAGGCATTTGATTTGTACCAGCGTGCCCGTGTCGCCAGAACGGCCCGTATTGTTTTATCTTCACGTGAAATGGGACGCCTTTATCATGCAGAAGGTGTTCAACGCATGATTCGCAATGATCTGTGGCGTGGCCGTTCTACCGAACGATTCTACGATGCCATGGAATGGCTGTATGGCTGGAACGTTTCCAACTGCCTTGATGCAGCACAAAACTATCCTGCAGCTTGATAGCCATCATTTTCAGTAATGGAAAATTACAGGGTAAGCCTTGTTATAAAGGCTTACCCTGTAATCCTGTAAACTGTAACCCTTAAAAATCTTTAAAACCCTGACATTAACAAGGAAGGAACTTAACATGTCTTACGTATTTGAACCGATGAAAACTGTCGGTATTCCTGTTAGCGAATCTGAAGACCTTTTTCCTGTACGCCGTATTTACTGCGTAGGACGTAACTATGCTGCCCACGCTCGTGAAATGGGTTTTGATCCTGATCGTGAACCACCATTTTTCTTCTGCAAACCTAACGATGCAGAATCTATCGTTCCTGTTGCCGATGGCAAAACCGTAGCAATTCCCTACCCTGTTAAAACCGCCAATTACCACCATGAAATTGAACTGGTTGTGGCGATTGGCAAAGGTGGTAAAGATATTTCTGTTGAAGACGCCGCCAAACATATCTTTGGTTATGCCGTTGGTCTGGACATGACCCGTCGTGACCTGCAAATGAAAATGCGTGAAGCTGGCCGCCCATGGGAAATTGGCAAAGCGTTTGATTACTCTGCCCCTATTGGTGAAATTACCCCTATTGCCAAAACCGGTGAATTGAACAGTGGTGACATCCACCTGACCGTTAATGGCAAAACCACCCAAAAAAGCAATATTACCCATTTAATCTGGTCTGTATCAGAAACCATCGCCAACCTTTCTACCCTGTTTGAACTGAAAGAAGGCGACCTGATCATGACTGGTACACCGGAAGGGGTTGGCGCTGTTGTGGCGGGTGATACCATGGTTGCCACCATTGACGGGCTCAAACCCATTACCATCAACGTTAAATAAAACGGTATAACACATATAGTCCTTTATGCTGCAGTCATAACAGCCGCATAAAGGCAGTTATATCCGAAATACAATAAAAAACCGGTTGCAAGCCATAAAGCTGCAACCGGTTTTTTATTTTAGAAAAGTTGAATAAACCTATTGTTGAATGGGTGGTTTCACGATCCCGTTTTCATGCCAGCCACCACCCAGGGCTTTATACAGCAACACCTCACTGCTTAGCTTAGCCTGCTGTACAGCCACCACCTGCTGCTGCGCCCCCAACAACTGGCGTTGTGCATCCAGCACGGTAAGGTAGCTGTCGATGCCATTGGCAATACACCAAAAGTAAAGGCCAGTGAGGTCATGACAATCGGGCGCAGACGCAGCCGGGATGCCTCTGCCGCAGCCTGAAGCAAGGGCTTGCCTTCCCTTTCATAAAGGTCCTTGGCAAACTCGACAATCAGGATGGCGTTTTTGGCAGACAAACCAATCGTGGTTAAAAGACCAATCTGGAAGAATACGTCATTGGATAAATCCCGTCCCAGGGTAGCCAGCACAGAGCCAATCACCTCTAATGGCACCACCAGCATGACCGAAAACGGCACCGACCAGCTCTCATACAGTGCAGCCAGACACAG
>JAVESC010000179.1:0-3317 GCA_034006805.1 Advenella sp. | reverse complement strand
AAACATCAATACGACTACCCTTACCGGTTTTTCCACGCAACAATAGCGCGGACAGGATATTGGTATAGGCATACATGCCAGCGGCAATATCCGCAATAGAGCAACCCGCCTTGGCCATCTCATCCTTGCTGCCCGTGACCGATACAAAACCGCTTTCGCTTTGAATCAACAGGTCATAGGCTTTTTTCTTCTCGTAAGGGCCGCCCTCACCATAGCCTGAAATATCGCACACAATCAGTTGGGGATATTTTTCATGCAGGGCCTCAAATGACATACCCAGGCGGGCAGCCGCACCAGGGGCCAGGTTTTGCACCAGCACATCCACCTGTGGCAACAATTTTTCCAGTACGTCTTGCGCGGCCTCATCCTTTAAATCCAGCGTAAGGCTTTCTTTTGAACGGTTGGTCCAGACGAAGTGAGAAGCCATCCCCCTGACACGTTCATCATAGTTACGGGCAAAATCACCCACACCCGGACGCTCTACCTTGATGACGCGCGCACCCAGATCGGCCAATTGACGGGTACAAAATGGCGCGGCAATGGCATGTTCAAAACTTAATACGGTGATACCCTCAAGCGGTCTAACACTCATTTGTTTAATTCCTTAAATAATTTTATTTATTTGAAAAGCACTTCGCCAAGCTGGGCAACCGCCCCATCCTGCTGAGCCCACACGGCAGCCTTGCCGTCTTCTTTGATCGTCCCTTCGGCCCTGAACGGTGAAGGACTGATCAAGGGACGTGCACCACGATAAGAAAAGCCGGTCACGGCTTTATCAGGATTGGCATCGGTAAATGAACGCAACACGCAAGTGGCAATCAGGGGGCCATGCACTACCAGACCGGGATAACCTTCAACTTCGGTCACGTACGGGTAATCATAATGAATACGGTGACCATTGAAAGTGACCGCCGAATACCTGAACAGCATGGTGCTGGTGGGCACGATTTCGCTGGACCACTGGGCCGCTTCAGCCTCAGGCGTGCCTGACAGTTTTGGCGGGCTGGGCTCGCGGTACACAATATCCTGCTCTTCGGAAATGCATAATTCATTGTTCTGGGTGTAGTCGTGCTTGACTGTGACAAACAGCAATTTGCCGGTTGAGCCGCTTTTTTCTTTAATAGCCGTAATGGTGGACGTGCGGGTTGCATCCTGCCCCACCACCAGTGGTTTAATAAACTGAACCCGACCACCGGCCCACATGCGATTTCGATTGTCGGCTGGCGGCAAGAACCCACCCCGTTGCGGATGTCCGTCAACGCCCAGTTCCGCCAATGGCAATGGGTCAACAAACAGCGCCCACTGCCACAAATGCGGCAAAGGCTGGCCATTTTCGGGCACCGGCGCATTCAGGCTAAGGGCAATTTTCTTGACATGGGCCGGGTTGATAAACTCACCATAACTTTCCTGGCGGCCCAGCCAATCATTCAAATTTACACCATTCTGTTCATTACTCATTTCAGTCTCACCATTACGCTTTTAAATATCAGTAATCGTCAAGCATGCCCCAGAAACGGATAAATGTGAATTCTTAAAACCGAAAAGGGGGGTTTTCAGAAAGATAAGGCCGTTTGTATTAGCCGGTGACTTTGCCAGCCTTACTCTGTCCTTCCTCGACATCTTCGCGCATCAACTGCACCAGGTCCTGGGCAAACGGCGGCAGTTTTTCAAGATTGCGAACACAAACATGCAGCTGGCGAAAAGCCCATGCATCGGTTAAATGAATGATTTTTACCGGCATGGTCGCCGCATAACGAAACGCCGCGGTTTCAGGAATCACACCAATGCCCACCTGCGCTGCCACCATCCTGCAGACTGCCTCAAAGCCGCCCACCTCTACCCGGAATTTCAAGGGCACGCCCAGCATATCAGCAGCGTTACGCAAAAACGCATGGATCGCGCTCCATTCCGACAAACCGACATAATCATAAGACAGGGTATCGGCAAAGGCGATTTGATCAAGCCCGGCCAGCGGATGGTTCAGGTGCGTGACCAAAACCAGATTGTCGGACCGGTAGGGCATAAAAGTCAGGCCATCAGCCACCGTGTTTTCAGAAGGCTCTACACCGGCCACCACCCCCACATCGGCCATACCTTCGGCCACCGCCTGGACGATCCGGTAACTTAGCCGCTCGCGCAGCTCAATACTGACATCGGGATGACGGGCCAGGTATTTGCCCAGAATGGCTGGCATGAATTCATTCATGGCCGTGGTATTGGCATACACCCGCACCTTACCCTTGATACCTTGGGCAAATTCACTGATATCGCCCCGCAGGTGTTCCAGTTGGCGCATGACAATATGCGCATGCCGTACGAAGGCCTCGCCCGAAGGCGTCAGCGTTACGCCCTGGCTATTGCGGTAAAGCAAGGCGGTACCCAGATTATTTTCCAGATTTTTGATCCGGTTACTGGCTGCCGGCAATGACAGAAAAGAACGTTCTGCCCCTTTTGTCAGGCTATTAACCTCACTGATATTAACCATCAACTGCATATCCGTCAGGTCAAAATGCATTGCCATTTTTCAGCTCCTTAATAATTTGCAAAGCCATACTTAATAAAACATCAATAGTCAAACCACCGGAACTCAGGCACATTTACCTCATTGAATATATCCATTTACCGTTATTACCCGTTATCTAGGAAAGATTTACTATGCAACACCAAGCCGATGCTTATCAGGATATTCGCGATGCCATCCGTGACTTATGCACACAATTCCCTGCTGAATACTTCAGAAAAGTCGATGAAGAACGTGCCTACCCTGAAGAATTCGTCAATGCCCTGACCGAGGCAGGCTGGCTGGCCGCATTGATTCCGCAGGAATACGGTGGTTCTGGCCTGAGCCTTACAGAGGCCTCCGTTATTATGGAGGAAATCAACCGTAACGGGGGAAATTCGGGCGCCTGCCACGGACAAATGTATAACATGGGCACAGTACTGCGCCACGGTTCCCTGGCACAGAAGCAAAAATACCTGCCTAAAATTGCCACCGGTGAACTGCGCCTGCAATCCATGGCGGTAACCGAGCCCACCACCGGCACCGACACCACCAAAATCAAAACCACCGCTGTCAAGAAAGATGGCCGTTATGTAGTTAATGGCCAGAAAGTATGGATCTCCCGTATCCAGCACTCCGATTTAATGATTCTGCTGGCCCGCACCACACCCATTGAGCAGGTCACCAAAAAATCCGAAGGCATGTCCATCTTTATCGTTGACATTGCCGAAGCCATGAAAAACGGCATGACCGTTCGCCCGATTCCCAATATGGTTAACCATGAAACCAACGAGCTGTTCTTCGACAATCTGGAAAT
>JAVESC010000178.1:0-3342 GCA_034006805.1 Advenella sp. | reverse complement strand
ATGGTTTGAATCCAGAAACAACACATGGTCCGCTGATCAATGAAAAAGCGATTCATAAAGTTGAATCTATTGTAAAAAAAGCGGTGGATCAAGGGGCACGAGTTGTCCAAGGCGGAACGAGTCTTCCGGATATTGGCAAGCAGTTTTTCAACTTCAGCATTCTGGCTGATGTCACGCCGGAAATGGATATTTTTAAAACAGAAATTTTTGGTCCTGTGGCTGCTGTTTATCGTTTCAAATCAGAAGAAGAGGTTATTAGCCTTGCCAACAGCACCAATTATGGTCTGGCCGCTTATGCCTACACGGAAGACAAGGGGCGGATTTTCCGTTTAAGCGATCAAATGGAATATGGCATGTTGGGTATCAACACCGCTCGTTTTGTTTCTGAAACGGTTCCTTTTGGAGGGGTTAAAGAGTCTGGAATTGGCCGAGAAGGTTCAGTACATGGCGTTGACGAGTTTTTGGAAATGCATTATGTCTGCATTAAAAATTAAGTAAGCAAATTTAGTTTTTTGGATTTATCATTAAGGAGGAAATCCTCATGTTTTCTATGAAGAAATTAACAGGTCTGGTTGGTAGCGCTCTTGTCGCGACCTCTTTCGCTATGCCCGCTCAGGCAGATACTTTGCGTTTTGCCGTGGGATTCCCATCAGGTGCACCTATTGAGGCAGCTCAAAAGTATGCCGAAGCAGTAAAAGAGTTTACCAACAACAAACATCGAGTTCGTATTTTTGAGCTTTCATTGCTGAGTCATGCCGAAATGAGTGAAGGCATTAACAAGGGGCTGGCTGATGTCGGTTACTTATTAACCGCTTACAGTCCTTCAGACTATCCATTTTCAAATCTTGGTGCCGATATGAGTATGTCGGTTGCACTGAATGACAAGATCCCTGAGAAAGAGGGTATGGCTTATTCTGGCGCGATGCTGGAGTACATTATGCTTAATTGCCCTGAGTGCCAGGGAGAGTTCAAGAAAAACAATCAGGTCTATACCGGTGTGGTTTCCACACCTGTCTATAATATGTTTTGTAATGAACCCGTGGATACTGTCGAAGAGTTGAAGGGTAAACGCATTCGTATTTCAGGTGCGCCCTGGGCACGTTGGGCACGCGAGTTTGGCGCTCAGCCGGTCGCCTTGCCAATTGGTGAGGCTTACGAGGCACTAAGCCAGGGGGTGGTGGATTGCACTTTCTTCTCAGTGACAGAATTGACCAACTTCAATCTAATTGAAGTAGTGAAGAACATTGTGACTGATGTACCCGGTGGCTTATATGCTGCTGGTGGTGCCTCAACATTAAATAAAACAAAATGGGATAAATTTGATACAGCTGAGAAAGAAGCCTTGTTAAAAGCCGGTTCAGTAATGACGTCTGAGGTAACCTATCGTTATCAAAAGCAAGCGATAGATGATTTGGAAAAGGCACGTAAAAAAGGCATTAATATCATGCAGGCCGATCCTGAATTGCTTAAGAAGTCCCGCGAGTTCATTGCCAGGGATCTCGAATTTGTTCCCGAGTTTTATGCGCAAGAATATAAGCTTGACTCCTCACGATTAAAAGATTTGTCTGGAAAAATGTCAGGATTGGTTGATAAATGGAGTGATATTATCGCCAAGGCTGACATCAAGTCTGCAGAGGATTTGCAAAAATTATACTGGGATGAAGTTTATTCCAAAATTGATGTAGACCAGTACGGCAAGTAAGTTGTAACATGACACGTGGGGTGGCTTGGGTCACCCTGCGGGTTTATTTATGCATGGGAACCTATCTTTTGTCTAATATTATAAAAACAGATGATTCAGATAAAGATTTTTTGACAACTTTTGCCAAGGGCTTAGAAGTTATTAAGTCATTTAATGATGAGACGCCTAGCCTAACGGTTACCGAGCTTGCTCAAAAGGTTGATATTAGCAGGGCGTCAGCAAGACGTTTTTTGCTAACTCTATCTAAATTAGGTTATTTAAATCAAAATAATAGCCAATTTAGCCTAAGTGCCAAGATTCTTGACTTGGGATATGCATACCTGGCATCATGCAACTTTATGGAGCGTGTGACCCCCATTATCGAACAGGTTTCCCGTGATTTGAATGAGTCATGCTCTGTCACCGTTCTTGAGGGCAGGGAAGTGGTCTATATTGCACGGGCAAGCCGTAGCAAGCTGGTTTCCATGAACCTTCAAATAGGTACCCGTTTGCCTGCGTATGTTACCTCAACAGGGCGTGTTCATTTGTCGGTTTTAAGTGATAAGCAGCTGGAGGATTTTTTCAGGGATGAACCCTGTAAAAAATTGACGGCACATACAAAGAATGCAAAGCAAATCATCGCGGAAATCAAGAAAGTAAGAGACCAGGGGTATTGTCTGGTGAACCAGGAGCTGGAGCTGGGTATGTGTTCTCTTGCGGTACCGGTTTATGACCGTGCCAATCAATTAAGGTTGGCATTAATTGTCAGCTGTAATGCCTGGTCTGTCTCTCCAGAGGAAATGCGGCAAAGTATTTTACCCGTATTGAAAAACGCAGCCAAAGAAATCACTTTGGTGTTGCCTTAAATGCTTCCATTATTCATAAACGCTAACCTCAGACTGTGTTTACCAAAGCCTTGCCAATAACCTTAATCTGTAATCGACTGACTGACCGACCAGGGGGCACGGGACGCGGATGTCCATCTTCCGGGATATTTGGTGGCATGTAAATTAAGTGCTTTGGCAGATATCGCGGGCAATAATAAAACCAGGCTGCTGAATTTTAAAAATAAGAAGAAGTGTGGCATGTAGCAGCTATATGTTAAATGCAGTTTAATTTATTCCGATCAGATCGGATAAGTATATTAATTAATCTGAATCAAGACAAATCACTTTTTCGCTTATGAATATTACCTGTTGTTTTTTTAGAATATGCTGGCCTGAATAACTTTTGCTTGACGCGTCAAGGTCTCTGGCGTTCAATGCGGGTATAGCCTGCCTTAGCAGGGATATAAATATTAAGCCATTGGTATTATTCAAATAAATATTAAAACAATGGCTGGTTCTACGCTTGATTGCTGTTTCATCAGTTGAATTTCGCAACCAATTTGTTTGTAAGTGAAGTCACGGTTTCACAAGTAGGCATGAGGGAGGAAGTGTCATGAGAGAGTACAAGAAGCTATGGTGGACGCTAATCGCTGTTTTGGCGATAACCTTTACAATCCTTGGGGTGGCTGGGGTAGAGGTCTATAAGCATGTGCCCCCCATTCCCAATCAGGTGGTAACACCTTCCGGCAAGGTCTTGATGACCAAAGACGATATTTTGAATGGGCAAACGGCCTGGCAAAGTACCGGTGGCATGCAGATAGGTTCCATTTGGGG
>JAVESC010000177.1:0-3347 GCA_034006805.1 Advenella sp. | reverse complement strand
GGCATTTTGCAGGCCGGCCAGCACACGCAGCAAGGAAGACTTGCCCACACCGCTGGGCCCCAGGATGGCAACAATCTCGCCCTTGGACAGCTGTAGCGAGAAGTCGCGCAATACAACGGTGGGCGACTGTTTGGGCCTGCTGTAACTAAGTTGGATTTGTTGGGCATCCAGAACGGTTTGCCTGGCCAACGGTGTCGGGTTCACCATAACGGGTCCTTGCTTAATCGGGAATAAGGTAGAAGTCGGCTTTGGTTACGCCGCAATCGGGGCACTCCCAGTCATCGGGGATATCCTCGAATTTAGTGCCGGGTGGCAGACCATGTTCGGGCATGCCCAGGGCTTCGTCATAAACCAGACCGCAGGGGCCACACATCCATTGTTTCATTATGCTGCCTCTGCTTTGGCTTGTTGGGCCTGTTCAATATCGTGAATTTCTTTACGCAAGTGCTTCAGGGCCGGGGTGACAATGGCCACAAAAATGGCCTCACGCAGGCGACGCTGTGCCGGGTGGCGCATTAGATAGCCTTTGGCACCGGCATGCAGCAGGGCAGATTGCGCTGCGGCCAGGGTGGCTTCAGAGCCATTGGCGCGGGCACGTAAAATATCCAGAATAAGGGCGGTGCCGTTTTCAGCCTGGGGTGCCAGGCTGCTTACCTGGTTTCTTAACGCTTCAAATTTGGCGGCAATGTCTTCACCCTGTTCATCCAGGTAAACGTTTACGTGTGAAGTAGTGACATTGCTTTCACGGATGGTTTTCAGGCTGCCTTCAATAATGCCAAATCCCATGCCAAGCTGGCCCAGTACAAAACCGGCCTTGATGCGGGCAATGAATGATTTGAATTGATCGGGCTGGGCCAGTACGTCATCGGCCTGGATGCGCACATTTCTGAAGCGCATATTAAGGGTTTGGGTGCCTTCCAGTCCGGAAAATTCGGGGCAGGGGTTCAGGCTCAGGCCCTCGGTATCGCCACGTACGGCAAACATGATATAGCCTTCTTCGCCCACCGATGCAGCGACAATGGCCAGGTGATCTTTGCCAATATTGGACACCCAGGGCAATGAACCACTGACAATATAACCGTCACCTTCACGTACGGCGGACAGATGAATTTTTTCAATACCGGCAAGATGCTTGACCGTATTGGACATGCCGGTGCCTGCCAGCAGTTTGCCTTGTGCCACCTGTGGCAGATAGCGCGCCCTGACGGTTTCGTTGGGGGCGTGCAGTAAATACCAGGCGCAGGTGGACTGGCACCAGGTAAGGAAAGCGGTAGAGCCGCATTCACGGCCCACCAGGCTTGTGATGTCAATTTGACTGTCCAGGCCCAGCTCCAGACCACCATACGCTTTGGGAATGGCGGAAGCAAAGCCGCCCAGTGCGCCCAGTTTGTGCAGGAAATCGGCGGGATATAACCCTTCCTGGTCAATGGCATTGGTTAATGGGGCTAATTCAGTTTTTACCAGGGCGGCAACTGACTCAATCAGGGTGGTGGTGCGGGTGGTTTGACTCACAACGGTATTCCTTACTGGCGGGTATAAATAAAGGCTTAGGCAAAAGGCTGCAGTTCGGGATTGATGGGGGTTTGGGCCAGGTTGTTGGCATAGTTGCATAAGGTTGCCAGGCTAACACCCAGAACGGCATCAAGTGCATTGCTTTGTGTATAACCGGCAGCCAGGAAATCATTAAGCTGTTCGTTGGAAACCTGACCTTTGCTTTCCATAATGGCAATGGTGAATTGCGCCAGGGCATTCAGTTTTGGATCGCTAAGCGCCTGGGTATTACGTAAAGCCTGGATCAACTCTTCGGGCATCAGGTTTTTTTTGCGGGTAATCGCGGTGTGACCGGCAACACAGAAACCGCAGCCATTCAGGGTGGCTGCCGTAATTTGAACTACTTCACGCTCGGCATCGCTAAAGCCGTTGCGGGCATTAATACCGCCAACAACCTGATAAGTTTCCAGGGCGGTGGGTGCATTGGCCAGAACGCCAATCAGGTTAGGAATGAATCCATTGTTTTTTTTGACATTTTGCAGACGTTCGCTGGCTTCAGCAGGTACGGTGTCCAGGGTATGAATAGTTAAACGGCTCATTATTTTAAACTCTAAGTAAATGGGTTTATATTACTTATAATTATAGTGAGCGCGAGAATGTGAGGAAAACAATATATTTTTATTTGTATATAGCTTTTGGTTATGTCATATGTGGCAAGCACTATATTCCAGATATAAATTCAAATAACGCCTGCTTTTTGGGTCGTGCTTTGTTGCTATGGTTTAGTGTTTGTGCGCTTTATGGTCGTGTTCTTGTTTATGGTTTTCAAGTACCGGCAAATAAGGTGCGGAATTGATATCGCCATGGCCGTGAATGTCCTTGCCCGAGGTATCGGTCCAGTTCAGCTGACTGTTGTTGGCGCAAGTTTGCACGACTGGGAAATATAGTTTGTCTCCCCCTTTGAAGACAGTCCGCTTAACGCGGTGGCCAGGGCCAGTTTAAGCAAGGGGTGGGCCATCATGTATTCCTGATGTAGGCGGTTGAAAATGGAGTTTACAAGCTGAATTACAGAAAGGCAATTATTTCTGCTTGCGTTTTCTTTATATGGGGCGGAGCGTTACCCGGAATCAAAGTGTGTTCACCGGATGCATCCCGCTTTCGTCAATTGCGCTACAGGCTGTAGCGCAATTGACGACTTGGCCGACCGGGTTAATTGGGCAACGGCCTGTTGCCCAATTGCGGGAGAGGTCATGTAGAAGCTATACCATTGATGCATGTATTTGAGATTACGATAGGAAAAACCTTTTGCATTAGGAAATTCGCGACTCAGCTCTTTATTTGAACTGGGGCGGGAAGCCGTCGCTCCATTGGCTGGTTTTTTGCTTTTCCACAATGTCGTGGCCTAGTTGCCAGTAGAATGCCAGCAGGGTGCTGTTGATCCGGATGGCGGCTTTCAGCTCGGTGCTCCCACCTCTCGTTTATTATAAAATTTCGAAACCTACTACGTTATAAAAATATTTAGAGCGCAAAGAAGGTATTTTAAAAACACAACATTCTTTGATTTTTAAATATAATTTCTAACCCTCTGCACTGTAGTATCAAATTCATCTATAGCCAACTTAAGCTCCATACGCAATTTTAAAATCTCACGCTGCTTACCGAGGATATCATTCGCTATTTTCTTCCTAACTTCCAAAATGGGGAATGGGACCCTTATTTTCCCTAGCCTTGTTGTATTTAATGAAACGTTGGCTGCCCCCTTCATGTACGGAACCAGTACATCCTCTTTATGCGTCAATAGATAAGAGTATACATATTCAACAACTGTTTCATCCACAATCCCTTCTCTCAGCATA
>JAVESC010000176.1:0-3348 GCA_034006805.1 Advenella sp. | reverse complement strand
TCCCGTTTGCAACCTGCCGAGGTATTGCGCCATGACTAATGAAAAAAAATATGCCTTGCAGGCAAAGTCTATTGTTAAATATTATGAAGACGGCAATACTCGGCTGGATATCCTGAAGGGCATAGACCTGGATGTAGAGCAAGGTGAAATGGTCGCTATTATTGGGGCTTCCGGTTCTGGTAAAAGCACCTTGTTGCATACCCTGGGCCTGCTTGATGAACCCACTTCCGGAGAAGTGCTGGTGAACGGGGCCCGTACAGCCGGATTGTCCGAAAAGCAACGCAGCCATATTCGTAATGAAAGCCTGGGGTTTGTGTACCAGTTTCACCATTTGTTGCCCGAATTCAGTGCGCTGGATAACGTAGCCATGCCCTTGATTGTCAGGCGGATGGATCGCGCCAAGGCACGTAAAATGGCAGAGCAGGTGTTGGCCAAAGTAGGCCTGGCACAAAGGGTTACGCATAAACCCAGCCAGCTTTCTGGTGGTGAACGCCAGCGTGTAGCCCTGGCCCGTGCCTTGGTGGCCAACCCGGTATGTGTGCTGGCCGATGAGCCCACCGGCAACCTTGACCGGGAAACAGCACAGAACATGTTTTCTTTATTAAAATCAGTGAATAAGGAATTCAATACGGCATTTGTAATTGTGACCCATGACCCTAAACTGGCCGAACTGGCCGATCGTCAGCTGGTGATGGAAAAAGGCCTGCTGGATAGTAAAACCGATGTTCCCGTTTAATCATTCATTTGCCCGACATTTGTCTAACGTTTAATGCAGGGTGTGCATACAGGGATTCATTGTTTACCCTGGGTATAAACAGGAGTAGTCATGCTCATTGATACACATTGCCACCTGGATGCGGCTGAGTTTGATCATGACCGCGACGAAGTGATTGCTGATGCCCATGCGCAAGGGGTCAACATCATGGTGATTCCGGCCGTGGAATACAGCAATTTTGCTACGGTAAGAAGCCTGGCGCACCGTATAAACGGCGGTTTTTATGCCTTGGGCATTCATCCCATGTATGTGCACAAAGCGCAAGATAAAGACCTGGGCTTGCTGGAGCAGGAAATCGCCCGTTCCATCAATGACCCGCGCTTTGTCGGGGTGGGTGAAATCGGACTGGATTTTTTTGTGACCGAAATTGCCAGCGGCAAGCCCCGTGAACGGCAGGAGTATTTTTATTCGGCCCAGTTAAGCCTGGCGAAACAATTCAATTTGCCGGTGATTTTGCATGTGCGCAAATCACAGGACACACTGCTTAAGTATTTGCGCCGGTTTTCTTTGTCTGGCGGTATCGCCCATGCCTTTAATGGCAGTTTCCAACAGGCCCAGGCATTTATTGATTTGGGCTTTGCCTTGGGGCTAGGGGGCGCCATGACCTATACCCGTTCTTTGCAAATACGTCGCCTGGCCAGTGAACTGGATCTTTCTAATCTGGTGCTTGAAACCGATTCTCCAGATATCCCGCCCGCCTGGTTGCACGAACCCAACCGGCGTAACACCCCCGGCCAAATTTTCCGTATTGCTCAAGAACTGGCTGTATTAAGGCAGGAAAGCCTTGAAACCATCAGCCAAAGCACGGCTAACAATGCCAAACGGGTTTTGCCACGGATGATATTGTCCTGAAAAGGATTTTTAGCTTGCCCACTTGATTAGAATCTGCTTTTCAGCAGCAGAAAGAAGGTCATGCGGGTTTACTGGATTTGTCTGGCTGGCGCTTGCCTGGGCATTGCCTGCGTTCAGTTATTGCCAGAGCTGCCCTCATTAACCATTATTGGTTTATGGGCAGGTTTGATGCTGGCCGGGTGGCTGTGTTTATGGCCAATACACTTGCCGGCGCTTAAAACCATTATTATTGGGCTGTTATGCGTTTTGCTGGGCATGGCTTACGCTACCTATAGGGCGCAGCTGCGGCTGGATGACAGCCTTTCAAGCATTCACGAAAATAAAACAAGCCGGGTAATTTTGCAGGTTGCCGAAATTGCCCTATACGGGCCAGACTATGTGCAGTTCAAGGCCGAGGTGCAGGACAGTTTTTCTTTACAGGGCATTCCAAAACACATACAGGTACGGTGGCAGCTTGGGAAATGGCCGGGTCTTTATGGCAAACCCATAGACATCAAAAATAAACTGCCGCTGATCAGACCAGGCCAGCTGTGGGAGATGTCTTTAAAGCTTAAACGCGTGCATGGCGCCATGAACCCCAATGGTTTTGATTTTGAAACCCATGCCTTTGCCAATAACATTAGAGCCATAGGGGCGGTAAAGGGGCAGCCCAGGCTGTTGGCTGATGAACCGTTCAGCAGTTTCCGTATGGCGGTTGAACGGGGGCGGGACCAGGTCCGTACTGCCATGTTGCCTTACTTGAAAGATAAACGTTATGGCCCCGTCATGATGGCCCTTGTCATGGGAGACCAGAACGGGATTGCCCAGGATGACTGGAAACTGTTCAACCTTTCGGGCATTACGCATCTGGTTTCCATTAGCGGGTCTCACATTACGATGCTGGCCGTATTAGGCAATTTCCTGGTTTTATGGTTGGGTAAAAAATTCAGGTTTAAAGGTAAGTTGCTGTCAGACCATCGTTCTGTTCATGTACTGGCCGCTTTTGCGGGCTTGTTGATTGCCTGGGCTTATTGCCTGTTGGCGGGCTGGGGCGTGCCGGCACAAAGAACATTGCTCATGCTGGCCATTGGTTATGGCCTGATTTTGTTCCGCCTGCGAATACCTATTTTCTTAATCCTCCTGCTGGCCTGTCTGGGTGTGCTATTGCTGGACCCTTGGGCCATGCTGTCCAGCGGCTTTTGGTTGTCTTTTTCTGCCGTGGCCGTATTAGTCTGGCTGGGACGGCATCATGCGCAGCAGGGGCAGGCTAATGGGCAAGACAAGCGCAAGAAAATATTATCCGTTTTTGCACTGGCGGCAAAATTCCAATTAATGATTACATTGGCGCTGGCACCTTTTTTAATCTTGCTTTTCAGCCAGTTTTCATTGGTGTCGCCGCTGGTGAACGCTTATGCCATCCCCTTGATAGGCTGGGTTATTACACCATTTTCTTTACTGTTTGCTTTGTTGGCCCTGTTAGATTTTCATAGGCCAGCTATACAGTGGTTGGGTAATCTTGCGCATGGCATATTGCAATGGGTGCTTGATCTAACCCAATGGTTTGCCCAACTGCCATGGGCCAGTGTTTATATTGCCACCCCCGCTTTATGGGGGTTGTTGCTGGCCCTGGCGGGCGTTTTTATTGTGTGCCAGGCCAAAGGGCTGCCTTATAAAAACCTGGCCTGGTGTTTCATGGTGCCGGTTTTCCTGGGGAAAACCGACCGACCCTTGCCCGGTTACTG
>JAVESC010000044.1:0-22490 GCA_034006805.1 Advenella sp. | reverse complement strand
CTGGTCGCCAATAGCACGGTGAATAAGAGCAGCTGCCACAGAAGAGTCTACCCCACCAGACAGACCAAGAATAACCTCATCGGTGCCCACCTGCTCACGGATATACGCAACTGCTTCGGCAACGTAATCAGGCATATTCCAGTCGCCATTGCAACCGCAGATATCAATAACAAAACGGTTGACCAAAGCCTGACCCTGAACCGTGTGAGTGACTTCCGGGTGAAACTGGACCCCATAAAAATGGCGTGCTTCGTCGGCCATGCCGGCAATGGGGCATGATGGGGTTGATGCCATCAGCTTGAAACCTTCAGGCAATTCAATAACCTTGTCACCGTGGCTCATCCATACTTTCAGCATGCCATGGCCTTTGGGGGTTTCGAAGTCTTGAATGCCTTTAAGCAAGGCGGTATGGCCATGGGCCCGTACCTCGGCATAGCCGAATTCGCGCTGGTCAGACCAGCTGACCTTGCCGCCCAGTTGCAGGGCCATAGCCTGCATGCCATAACAAATACCCAAGACAGGCACACCCAGCTCAAACACCTGTGCCGGCACCTTCAGGGAGCTTTCATCGTAAGCCGATGAGTGGCTGCCCGAAAGGATAATGCCTTTGAGGCCCTGTGCTTGCTGCTCTTTAAGGAATGCTTCAGATACATCACCCGGATGAATTTCACAGTAAACACCCGCTTCACGAACGCGGCGCGCAATAAGCTGCGTTACCTGGGAACCATAATCAAGAATTAAAATACGTTGATGCATATAAAGACCATTAAATGTAGCAATGTGTGCCAAAAGCACAGACAGGATAAAGCGTAAATTATAATGTATAGTCTGGTATTGAATGAATGTATTTAGCCCTGCCAACACATTTAGGCTTGCTCTTTCCCCCTTCTTTTTCAAAAAAATAAATAAATATCGGCAACAGGAGACAACATGACAGAACCTACCCCCACAACATTTGTATTGGTGCATGGCGCCTGGCATGGAGGCTGGGTGTGGCAAACACTGGCACAGCACTTACGCCAGCAGGGTCACAGGGTATACACCCCCACCCTTACCGGACTGGGTGAACGCTCCCATTTACTGAATGAAAATATTACGCTGGACACCTTTATTACCGACATTGTCAATCTGTTTAAATGGGAAAAACTGAATAATGTGGTGTTGCTAGGGCACAGTTTTGGCGGCCTGGTTATTAGCGGGGTAGCAGACAGGGTCCCTGAAAGCATCCGGCAATTGATTTACCTGGACGGTTTCCTGCTTGAAAACAACCAATCCCCTTTTGACACCCTGCCGTCCAAAGCGGTGGAAAAACTGAAAAACATTGCGGCTACCCAATGCAATGGCCTGGCCCTGCCCGCACCAAGACCGGTATTGCTGGGCTATCCCGATGACGAAAACACAACCGAAACCATTGCCGGCCTGCTTACGCCCCACCCCATTGGCACCTATGCCAGCAAGCTGGACCTGCATCATCCGCTGGGCAATTACCTGCCGGTTACGTATTACAAATGCACCAACCCGGCTTATGACCCGGTTGCCCACTCTCATGTGCTGGCTAAAAAGCAGCAAGGCTGGAGCATCGTAAAACTGCCCACGTCTCATGCAGCTCCCTTTACCCATCCACATTTGCTGGCTGATTTGCTGCTGTCGTTTTAACCCGGGTCTAAACGTCCTGGTGTGAAGTATTTGGAGGCTGGTTTGCCTGCTGGCATGTGCTCATGACGGGCACACCCAATAAAAAACCCTTCCGGAAAAATTTTCGGAAGGGTTTTTTACCTGAACGGCCAAGCCGGACTTAAGCTGTATTAAACAGGACTAATCAGCTCGATAGTTAGGGGCTTCTTTGGTAATTTGTACATCGTGCACGTGAGATTCGCGAACACCGGCCGAGGTGATTTCAACGAACTCGGGCTTGGTGCGCATATCGTCGATAGACGCACAACCGCAATACCCCATGGAGGCACGAATACCCCCTACCAATTGGTAGATAATGGCCAGTACGCTGCCTTTATAAGGCACGCGACCTTCAATGCCTTCGGGAACGAGCTTGTCTGTATTGTTGGACGCTTCCTGGAAGTAACGATCGGCAGAGCCTTTTTCCATGGCTGCCAGGCTACCCATGCCACGATAAGACTTGTAAGAACGGCCCTGAAACAGAATCACTTCCCCGGGGGCTTCTTCAGTGCCGGCAAACATGCCACCCATCATGCAGGCATAGGCACCGGCAACCAAGGCTTTGGAGACGTCTCCGGAATAACGAATACCACCATCGGCGATTAACGTTACACCCGTGCCTTCAAGTGCTTTGGCCACATCTGAAATGGCGGTAATTTGCGGCACACCCACACCAGCCACAACACGGGTGGTACAAATTGAGCCGGGGCCAATACCTACTTTCACGCCATCGGCACCGGCTTCAGCCAGCGCTTTGGCAGCGGCTGCCGTGGCAATATTTCCACCAATGACATCTACTTTAGGATAATTTTGCTTGACCCAACGCACGCGATCCAATACACCTTGCGAGTGACCATGAGCGGTATCTACAATGATCACGTCAACACCTGCGGCAGCCAGTTTGGCCACGCGTTCTTCGGTACCTTCACCCACACCTACTGCTGCGCCAACACGCAACTGGCCGAAAGCGTCTTTGCAGGCAAAGGGGTGCTCGGTATTTTTAACGATATCTTTAACGGTAGCCAAACCACGCAATTCAAAATTGTCGTTCACAATTAACACGCGTTCAAGGCGGTGTTTGTGCATAAGGGTTTGGGCCTCATCAAGCGTACTGCCTTCACGCATGGTAACCAAACGGTCTTGCGTTGTCATGACATTTTTGATGGGTTCGTCGTAGCGGTCTTCAAAACGCAAGTCACGGTTGGTGACAATACCCACCAGCTTGCCATTTTCAACAACCGGCAGGCCTGAAATACCGTTTTGTTTTTGTAATTCGATAGCATCACGAACGGTCATGGTGGGCGTTACCGTGATAGGATCGATCACAATACCGAATTCATGACGCTTGACACGGGCCACTTCACGGGCCTGTTCATCTGCCGTCATGTTTTTATGAATAATACCAATACCACCTTCCTGGGCCATGGCAATGGCCAGACGCGACTCGGTGACGGTATCCATAGCGGCCGACACAAGCGGAATATTAAGGCTGATATTACGGGTTAATTTGGTTTTTAGGGAAGTGTCGCGCGGCAACACATTGGAATACGCAGGTACCAATAAAACATCATCAAAGGTAAGCGCTTTTTGAACTAAACGCATGAAAGACTCCGGGCGCAAAACAAAATTATACGCTTAAGGGATAAGGCACTCAAGCCGTTAAGCGCATTGCCATAAAAAAACCCATTTGCCAATAGGCAGTTTACCTGCAAACAAAGCAAATGGGTATTTTTTTAACCGGTACAAATAACCGGAAAAACCACGCTAGCCCAAGGCTACCCTGGCATTCATGAACATGCGCATCCAGGGGGTGTAATCACCACCTTCATCCTGGCTACCCCAGGACTGAGGTGCCCAGGACATCATGACATTACGGGTGACCCGCTCGGGGTGCGGCATCATGATGGTAAAGCGGCCATCTGCAGTGGTTACCCCTGCCAAGCCATAAGGACTGCCATTGGGGTTGGCCGGATACGTTTCAGTGATCTGGCCATAGTTATTAATATAACGCACGCTGGCCAGCACTTTCTCTTTACTTCCCTGCTCGGCGAAGTTGGCAAACCCCTCTCCGTGTGCAACCGCAATGGGCAATTGCGTACCTTCCATGCCTGTAAAGAAAATGGAAGGAGAAGTGGCAATTTCCACCATACTTAAGCGGGCTTCGTATTTGGCAGACTGGTTATAAGTGAATTTTGGCCAGAATTCAGCACCCGGAATCATGGGAGCCAGGGCCGCCATCATTTGACAGCCATTACATACACCCAGGGCAAAAACATCGGGGCGCGCGAAATAAGCCGCAAACTGCTCTGAAAGCTGATTATTAAAGCGGATGGTACGGGCCCAGCCTTCACCGGCACCCAAAACGTCACCATAACTGAAGCCACCCACCGACACCAGGCCCTGCGCTTCTGACAAATTAGCTTTGCCACTGAGCAAGTCGGTCATGTGGATATCGTAAGCATCAAAGCCGGCCTTGGTAAAGGCCCAGGCCATTTCCACATGACTGTTACAACCCTGCTCCCGCAGCACAGCCAGTTTGGGACGCGCACCGGTATTAATAAAAGGCGCGACAATGTTTTCCTGAGGGTTAAAATTCACTTTTGGTGTGAAACCCGGATCTGCCTTGTCATCCCAGGTACTTAATTCGGCCACGGCGCAAACCGGATTATCACGACGCTTCATGATCTGGTAGCTAACTTCACTCCATACCTTACCCAATTCGGCACGGTCAAAACCGAAAATACGCTTGCCGTCCCGGTAAAACTCGACTTCATCATGGGTATTCAGGCCACCAATGACATGAGAGCATAGGGACAGGCCGGCGGCACGCAACACTTGCAATACCGCATCACGATCAGAGGATCGAACCTGGATAACCGCCCCCGCCTCTTCATTGAACAAAGCCTTGATGGTGCTTTCATCACGCTGCACAGCGACCTGTTCGGGGCGAATTTTGTAATCTCCCCAATCGGCCACGTTCTGGTCAAAAGTAAGCATATCCAGGTTAATGGATACGCCCGTATGTCCGGCAAAAGCCATTTCACTAACCGTCGCCAGCAAACCGCCATCAGAACGGTCATGATAAGCAAGAATACTGCCATCTTGCGCCAGGGCCCGGATTGTCACAAAGAACTTGCGCAGCAATTCGGCGTCGTCCAGATCGGGAACTTCGTGTCCATATTGGTTAATGACATGTGACAGGACAGAACCACCCAGACGGTTTTTACCAAAACCAAGGTCAATAAGAATAAGGGAAGTATTACCCTGATCGGTCACCAGCTGCGGCGTTAAGGTTTCACGTGCATCGTTAACCGGCGCAAAGGCGGTCACTACCAGGGAAACAGGAGAAACCACCTGTTTTTGTTCGTTGTTTTCTTCCCAGCTGGTTCGCATGGACAGGGAATCTTTACCCACCGGAATGGCAAGACCAACCTGTTGGCACAATTCGCTAATGGCCTGTACCGTATCGTACAAGGCGGCATCCTGGCCATCTACCCCGCAAGCAGCCATCCAGTTGGCGGAAAGTTTAATGTCTTCAAGCTTGGCCACATCGGCAGCCGCCAGGTTGGTCAGGGCTTCTGCAATAGACATGCGGCCCGAGGCTGGTGCATTAATGATGGCCAGCGGAGAACGTTCGCCCAATGCCATGGCTTCACCACGGTAACCGTCGTAATCGGCCAGCGTAACCGCACAATCGGCCACCGGCACCTGCCATGGGCCAACCATTTGGTCTCGGGCATTTAAACCACCCACCGAACGGTCACCAATGGTAATCAGGAAAGTTTTATTGGCCACAGTAGGATGACGCATGACCTGACGGGAAACGGCATCAAAATCAAGACCGGTTACATCAATGGCTTCTTCGCTTAACTGAACCCGGGTAACATCACGGAACATGCGTGGCGGTTTACCCAGAATGACATCAATGGGCACATCGACCGGACGCAGCTCGGTAGCGGCATCCAGCGACGTGGTGTTGGCTTCACCGGGAAGCCCCTCCCCATTGGTAACACGCAGCACTCGCTCTTCGGTGGCAACACCCACCACGGCATACGGGCAACGCTCCCGCTTGGCCAGCGCATCAAAACGCGGCAGGTCTTCGGGAAGAATGGAAAGCACATACCGTTCCTGGGCCTCATTGCTCCAGATTTCGGCGGCAGACATACCGGACTCTTCAAGATTAACCCGTTTCAAGTCAAAAATAGCACCACGACCGGCATCATTGACCAATTCGGGGAACGCATTGGATAAACCGCCCGCACCCACATCATGAATGGCAATAATGGGGTTGTTGTCCAGGAGCTGCCAGCAGGCATCAATTACTTCCTGGGCACGACGCTCCAGTTCGGGGTTACCACGCTGGACGGAGTCAAAATCAAGCTGGGCCGAGTTGGCCCCCACATCCATACTGGAAGCGGCACTGCCGCCCATGCCAATGCGCATGCCGGGGCCACCCAGCTGAACCAGCAAGGCGCCGGGTGGTATTTGGTCTTTATGGGTTTGGCTGGCATCAATAGAGCCCATGCCCCCTGCTAGCATGATGGGCTTGTGATAGCCCCATTTTTGCCCGGCAACGGTTTGCTCATAAACCCGGAAGTAACCCAGCAAATTGGGACGGCCAAATTCATTATTAAAAGCCGCGCCCCCAATAGGGCCATCTATCATAATGTCCAGTGGGGTGGCAATGCGGTCTGGTGCACCGTGGGAATCTTTTTCCCAGGACTCAAGAGCATCTTCAAACTGAAGATTGGAAACCGTAAAGCCGGTTAACCCCGCCTTGGGCTTGGAGCCGCGTCCGGTTGCGCCTTCATCGCGAATTTCACCACCCGCCCCTGTGGCCGCACCGGGAAAGGGGGCAATGGCCGTAGGGTGGTTATGGGTTTCCACTTTCATGAGTACATGGGTAAGACGCTCATGTGAGGCATACCTGCCAGGGCCTGCTTCGGCAATATCAGGATAGAAACGCCGGGCAATCCCACCTTCCATAACGGCCGAGTTGTCTGAATAGGCTACTACGGTACCCAGTGGCTGTGCGGCGTGGGTTTGACGAATCATGCCAAACAGCGTATTTTCTTTTTCTTCGCCATCGATTTTCCACTTGGCGTTGAATATCTTATGGCGGCAGTGCTCACTGTTGGCCTGCGCAAACATCATCAGTTCAACATCGGTGGGGTCACGTCCCAGCGTTGTAAATGCATCAACCAGATATTCAATTTCGTCTTCGGACAGCGCCAGACCCAATTCAGTATTGGCCTTTTCAAGCGCCGCTTGCCCCTGCCCCAGTACCGGCACGGTTTGCAAGGCCTTGCCTTCGAGTGTCCTGAACAGGGCTTGCCCGTCAAAATCGACATCCACCACGGTTTCAGTCATACGGTCATGCAGCATGGCTGCGATGGTGTCTAGCTGTGCCTCGGTAAACTGCTTGCTACCCAGCAGGCCTTTTTCGGGAATTAACAGGTATTCGATGCCCCGTTCAATTCTTTTAATGCCAGACAGGCCACAGTTATGGGCAATATCAGTGGCTTTGCTGGCCCATGGAGATATGGTTCCCAAACGGGGCAATACCCGCACACTAACTGTTTTTTTATCCTGAATGTCTTCGGCATTGACAGGGCGACCATAGTCGAGCAGTTGCTTCAGGCGTTGCTGTTCGGCTTCGGTGAGGGTTTGCTCACTAAGCACGTGGTGTTCATAGCGAGCCACCACATTGGCAATGGGAATACCTGCCGATTTTATTTTGGAAAGAAGACGTTCGCGCTTAAACGCAGACAACACTGAAGAACCGGGAATAAATTGGTAAATAGACACGTTTTTGTTCACAAAAAAACAAGCTGGATGGAAAGCCCCTATTTTAGCCTGCCTTGGCGATTGGCTCTGAAAAAAAACCCTTATGGACAAAAATATTGCTAAGGCCATCGGGGTTTTCCATCCGCACACCCGTTTATTACAATTAATTACAATATAATGCTGGAATGAACCTTTACGTCACTAATAAAAAAAGTCTTATAAATCAAACCTGTTCAATATTCCAAATCTCTTAACAATGAATTTAAAAAGTATCGCTAACTATTTAATATATATACTTTTTTTATTTTAAATTCTATAATTGAAAAAACCCTATTCTAATTATATTTATTCTTGACTATGCGAAAATACCTGAACAAAACCCTTTCTGCATGCCTGGGGGCATTTTGTGCCTTAAGTATGCAGCTAGCTCCTGTAGCTTATGCCCAAACAGCCGGAAAACCCCTTTCCGCTCCAAATGTAACCGGTACGGCCGATAATGGCGCCTCTCTGAAATCAGAAGTTGCCTACGTGGTCGATCTCAATTCAAACCAGGTGCTGTTTTCCAAAAACAGTGACACCATACGACCCATTGCCTCAATCAGCAAACTCATGACTGCCCTGGTCATTGCCAAGGCGCATTTGCCCATGAATGAGTCAATTCAAATCGTTGATGCCGATGTCGATCGTTTCAAGTACTCCAGCTCACGCCTTAGTGTCGGCACAACGCTTACCCGCCGGGAATTATTACATTTGGCGCTCATGTCCTCTGAAAACCGGGCAGCCCATGCCTTGGGTCGTACCTATCCGGGTGGCATGGAAGCCTTTGTGCGCGAAATGAACGCACAGGCACGTTCCCTTGGCATGACCCGAAGCCGCTTTGTAGAGCCCACCGGCCTGTCACCCAGGAATGTTTCCTCACCCCGCGATCTGGTCAGGTTAATTCAGGCCACCTCAGAACAGCCGCTTATTCGCCAGCTTTCCACCAGCGACGAATATGAAGTGGTCACCAGCAATGGGAGAACACAAAAATACAAAAACACCAATCGTCTTATCAGAAATTCCAACTGGGCAATCCAGGTATCAAAAACCGGATACATTAAAGAATCCGGTGATTGCCTGGTCATGAAAACACAAATGGACGGCCGTCCGGTTGCCGTTGTGTTGCTGAACTCACAAGGCCGCCTTACCCGTTTTGCCGATGCAGTCCGGGTACGCCATTTAGTACAAAGCGATTACCCTACTTTGTTATAAGGCAAATTTTTATTAATGCTTATTGACCGTTTATTGGTTAAATAAGCATCAGCCAACACAAAATCCCCGGCTCTAGCCGGGGATTTTTTATATCTAAAAAACAATATTAATGAATGGTGTCATCATCTTCGGGCCCGGTTTCACGTAATTCATACTCGCTTCCTTCGGCTTCTTGCCAGTACCTTAAAGGCACACAAGTCAGCAACCGCTCTATCATTCTTTTGCTTAACACCGGATCCAGTGAATTTTTTGTCTTATTGGCAATATCCACCGTGGCATCACCCTGTATTTGGTCTATATGAAGATGCGTATCACGGGCAAAATGAAAATTGACTTTCTCGTCTTCATCGGCGTGCAACAAATGAAGGGTCTGTTCAATAGACAGCGATTCGGGCAATTGCACGAATCGTCCGCCAAATGTAATGACCCGCCCAGCCGGCACCTGCTCAGCCTTGGTTAACTCTAGCACCACACTGGCGGCATAACCCACCCCAATCAGAGCGGTTGCCTGTACGGGCAGGCCATACTCCTGCTGTTTACCATTGATATAGGCCAGATATTGCTCACTGCTTTGTGCCACCATCTGGCCCAGCTCTGCCTCGGACAGTGTCAGATGTTGCAACAGCTTTCCTTCCCAGGAATCAGGCTTGCTTGCCTGGGCCGGGTAATGGCAAACCGCCACCACGGCGGCATTTTCAAAGTTCTGGCATATTTGTTGCACCAGCACATCCAGATTGTCTTTTTGCCTTATATCGTCAAAAAAAATAATAAACAATTGTTTAATGTCGTTCTTTCCGGGAACAAGTATTCTTTCGGTTACCAGCGCTGTCATGTTGATGCCTATAAAAAACTGCGTAATAATATAATTCTATCTTAACATTCCCCTGGAATTTTCATGTCTGACTCTTTAAAACAAACCATCTCCGAAGAAATCAAAAATGCAATGCGCGCCAAACAGTCCGAACGCCTGGGTACTTTGCGCTTTTTACAAGCGGCCATCAAACAAAAAGAGATAGATGAACGCACAGAACTGTCCAACGATAATATTCTGGCCATTATTGAAAAGCAAATCAAACAAAGAAAAGAATCCATTGCCGCCTACGAAAAGGCAGGCCGCACTGAAACTGCCGAAGCGGAAAAAGCCGAAATGCAAGTACTGGCTGAATTCCTGCCCGAACAGGCCAGTCCTGAAGAAATGATTGCCGTCATTACTGCCGCCATTGAAGAAGTGGCGGCACAGGGAGTAAGCGGAGCCCCTGCCATGGGTAAAGCCATGGCCATTATCAAGCAAAAACTGGCCGGCCGGGCTGACATGTCCGAACTGTCCAAACAGCTCAAAGCCCGCCTAATGTAATTTTCCATCCCAGCCAGGCCCTGTGTTCCTCTATGTACACCTGCGGCCTTCGCTGGGCCACTTAACCGCTACCCGCAAGCGCGGCAAGCGTTAAGCTAGCCAGGCTGATGCAATGCCTGATACCTGCCTTATGACACTGCTTACAGCAGTGACAACTGCTGTCCGCTTTGCTGCTCCTCGGGAAAATGACTTACACCAATACCGGCCAGCCGAAATTTATGATTCTTGATGTCATCATCGACCCTTTCAAGCAAGAGCAGGCCAGCTTGCAACAGCTGCGCCTGACTGTGCAAAGGCGCAGAAAACGTTTGTGAACGGGTAATAATACGAAACGAGTTTGTTTTAAGTTTTAACGTAACCGTACAGCCAAATTTTTTCTTTTTCAACAATTGGCCCCATAATTTTGCACACAATTCCCTTAAAGGTATATCAATTTGACTAAACGGGATATCTTCTTCAAAGGTGCTTTCGGTTGAAATCTGCTGGGCTGGCTGGTTGGACTCTACCGGCCGCTCATCAATGCCGCGGGCCAGTTGATACAGACGATGCCCGAACTTACCAAAATGGAATACCAGCTCGGCCTGATTAAAACGCAAAAGATCACTCACCGTAAACATGCCCAATTGATGGAATTTAGCCAACGTGACCTTACCCACCCCGGGAATTTTCTGTAAAGGCAAAGGTGCCAGAAAATCTTGCACTCTGGCAGGTGAAATAACAAAAATACCATTGGGCTTGCGCCAATCAGAGGCAATTTTTGCCAGGAACTTGTTAGGCGCCACACCGGCTGAGGCGGTTAAGCCCGTCAGCAAAAAAATATCCGCCCGGATGGCATTGGCCACCGCGGTTGCGGAAGGCAGGTTTTTAAGGTTAGCAGTCACATCCAGATAAGCCTCGTCTAACGACAAAGGTTCAATCATGCTGGTATAACGCTCAAAAACAGACCTGACCTGTCTTGACACAGTACGATAAAGATCAAAATTGGGGGGAATATAAATGGCCTGCGGACATAATGTCCTGGCTTTAGCCACCGACATAGCCGAACGCAGTCCGTATTTCCGGGCCTCATAAGAGGCCGCACAAATCACCGAGCGGCCACTATCCCAGGCAACCACGACTGGCTTGCCTTGCAATGATGGATTTTCCCTAAGCTCGACAGAAGCATAGAAAGCATCCATATCAACATGAACAATCTTGCGCATCATCAAAAAGCAGGCCTTAAATTGGATTACAATACATAATTACGCTTAATGCACTAACTACATACTTCACATACACCTTTTATTATAAGTCATGAAAAACAAACTACTTTTGCTAGCCATTGCCACCCTACTTGCCGCCTGTAGCAGCAAAGGCTTTTATGATGGTGCCCCTTCGGTGCCTGCCGATGTCCCGCCCCCAACCAATTTAATGACTCCCCAATAATAACAATACTGCCCCATAAAAATGCAAAGCACTTTAATCCGCCCTCTTGAGCACGGCATTGAAATTCAGTGTGACGTTGAAAACCAGTCTTTGAATATTTATTTCATCCTGGGTGAAACCGATTTTGAAGAAATTACCACACTGGTTCCTAAAGAACGTTTTGAACAAGGCAACGATATCCACGTTGCCTCTATTAACGAATCCCAGGACATTGAAGACGAAATGGAATCGGTTCTGGTTAACATGCAACCAGAAGATACGGTTATTTTCTTTTGTTCAGATGAAAACAGCTTCCATATCGGGCTGGATTTTCTGAATTATCAGGATTCACGCGCTTTTATCACGCCCAATTAAGGTCTGCAAAGCCGTTTTCAGGCCGTTTTTTAAAAAGGGGTATGGCTGGTCTTTAGCCATACCCTCAAGCCAGAAAGCCAAACCAGCCTTGCCCTGGCCGGAACGCGTACCTGGACTTGAAAAAAACCCGGTTTGCAATGCTTTGTTAGCCATTACTTCTACTGCATAATCATTATTTAATAATTCAAGCACAAAGTCTGACGGGTTTTCCGGGTCATACAACAGGTAAACATGGTGCCTGGCCCGGGTTAATGCTACATAAAACAATCGTCGCTCTTCTGCCTGGGTAAAACCCTCCACGTCTGGCAACAGGGATTCTTGCAATAAATTAGACTGTTTTCCAGAAGGAAACCCAAACTCGCCATTATTCAAGCCCAGCACAATGACATAATCGGCCTCTTGCCCTTTAGAGGCATGCACCGTTGCACAACGCAAACACAAACCGGTAAATTGCTGCTGCCAACGTTGCAGGGTAGACCCCGGCAACAACAAGTGCCTGAAACGAGCCAGGATCAATACCGTTGCGCCTGGTTTCCCATTCTGTTTCAGGGCAATTCCCTGTAATACCCGTGCCACACCCTGTTTTTCATCCAGCGCAGTGAGCGCCGGCTGGGTCTGCTGCACATTGGTAACCAAACTTTTTCTGGTTTGTTCCGGATTTTCCAGCACAAAGCGACTGGCCACAGCCGAGATTTGGTTATTAAAGCGGAAAGTACGACACAGTGCCACACACTTGGTCTTGCCGAACCAGGATTCAAACCTTGCGGTATAACCAATATCACTGCCGGCAAAGCGATAAATAGCCTGCCAGTCATCACCAACGCAAAAAAGCCGTATCTGGGGATGTTGATCTCTTATTGCCTTGATCAAACCATAGCGTTGGGCCGAAAGGTCCTGAAACTCATCAATCAGGATATCTGTCCATAAAACCGTATATCTGCCCTCACGAACGTAGCGGGTAGCCCGCTCAAGCATCATGGCATAATCAATTTTTCCGGAATCCAGGATATATTGATCATGAGACCTTGCCAAGGGTATTAATAAATCCAGTAAAAGAGCCTGGTAACAGCTTTCAAAACCGATTTTATTTTCAAGCATTGTCCGCTTGGCTGGCAAATTTGCCTGGCCCGACCTGGCTGCCAGCAGCGCCGGTTTGAGTATAGCCAGCAAACTGCGCAAACGGGAAGCGGAACGGAACAGGCCATCTGAAATTTGCAAGGGTACCCGCTTAAGACCCAGTGCCTGCCGAATCTTGCTGATAAACGGATTGCTGCCATCAAGCCCTGGGGCCTGTTCATAAAATTCAAGCAGGAAAGTACCATTATTACGATGAATATGGCGAACCTTTTCGCGATACTTGTCCGCTACCGGATAATTGACAAGCTGATGCTCGGACACATCATGAATTTCCACATAACAGTCATGCGCTGGCAAATAAAAGCAGCACCTATATGGTTCGTAAGCACGAATATAAACATCCCTGAAATAATGGGCCCGATAACCATAGCGTATGTCCAGCACGGCCAGCGCATTGGCAAACAGCAACTCGGTCACATTTCTGGTGTAATCATCGTTATATGACCTGAAAACCTGCTGCCCCAGATAGGCTTCGTAACTTTTCTCATCCTGAAAACCGGAGCGAAGAAGGGGCCTGGATTCGTACGCATCAAACCAGGCCAAGACCAGACGCCCATACTGTGCTGAACCGTTCATCAAGCAAAGAAACTCTCTTTCAAGATAGGCCTGCAAGCGGGATTCATCACTTAATTCAGACAAGGAAATGGGAGATTTTTCAACCTGTTGAACAATACTTAGCCCCAACGCATGAAAGGTCCTGGTTTCAACAGACTTGCCCCGGTGAACCTGTCGGGAAGCAATACGGCTGTCCATTTCATCAGCGGCCTCGCGGGCAAACGCCAACAGCAAAATCTGTTCTGGCCTGGCCTTGCCACTGGCCTGCAAATAAGCCGCACGACCAGCCAGCGTACTGGTTTTTCCGGTGCCCGCACCTGCCAGAACCAGCGTATTTCTGGCAGATGATACACAGGCAGTACGTTGTTCAAGGGTAAGGGGCTGACGCTCTATCCGGTCAAACAGGTTTTTATAGGTATCCAGTTCCTGTAAGTCTGAGGACGTTTCCGATTCCACTTCACTGCCAATCTTATACATACCCGCTCCCATGTTTTATGGCTGCTTTATTCTAAATGTGGAAACCGGTACAAAACGGGAAAATGGTTAAATGTATCCAGTGCCAGGGTTGCTGGCTCCCATTGAAATGCCCGCCTTTAAGGCGGGCATATGGACTGCCTGGGGATACCGGCTAAAAAGCCAGGTCAGGCGAGTGCCGAAGCGTTAACGTCTTACTGTGGTGAAGACAAATCCTGTACAGGGGCCGTGCCTTGCGGTGCCATTTGCATTGTGCCAGGCGCAACCGGAATAGTATTGCCTGCCGCTTCCTGAACCTGCTCTACCCGTCCGTCTGGGTGAATAACTGTCCTGACGGTGCTACCATCCTGAACAGAACCCGCTGGCACTTGCCTTACACCAGTATTAAGTTGCTGGGCCTGTTCGGGAGTCAGGACAGTTGTGGTTTCTTTAATTGTTAAGGTAGGCTCTACATACATATCCTGGGATTTAGCCCATGCAGAACGGGTATCACTGTTCTGGGCCTGGGCCGTTGCCGAAGCCATTAAAACAAGCAAAGCGGGGATAATATATTTTTTCATCATTGACATCCTCATAATATACGCGACCAGTTACCTTACAAACCATTGTAAACCTTGTCAGCACAATTTCTGAAACAAAAAGAAACTGCCAGATGCCTCCCCCAATAATAAAAAAATTTACCGATTCGTTTTGCCTATTCGGGCGTTCGGGAAGTTACATAGCAATTTTAAATGTCAGAAACACGATTACTTTAAAATAGCAGGAAATTTTCTTTCGTGATTAAAATACTATATCCTTAATTCAACTAAAAGTAAAAACATTCCCGTAATTTAGTTACAATATTCGCTACCCTAGGAGATGAACTCATGAAAAAAATACTGTTCGCTATTTTTCCCCTTGTGTTGGCAGGCTGTGCCTCTAGCGGCATAGATATCGTTGACAGAAACAACTTTGGCGTTAAATGCTCTGAAAATGCCAGTCCCCCGCCAAATTGGGAAATGTGCATGAAAACAGCACAGGCAACCTGCGGTGCACAATCTGTCATTAATGCATCGCAACATGCACCAACCGGTTCCGGTAGCCCCGATGATTCTTACTTCATGACATTCCAGTGCCAGTAATTAACAGGCATTAACTCATACCTGAACAGCCAGCCGCCACAAACGGGTCACTTCCGCTTTTCTGGCGGCATGTAGCAAGTCTGTGGTGTCTGCCACTTTGGCATGATGCGGCTTAATATCATGCGTTTCCAGTACGGTTAAGCCTGCCTGCTGTATCCAGCCGGGTAAATCTTCCCTGTTACGCAAGCCAAGGTGCTCTGCCAGGTCAGAAATAATCAGCCATCCCTGCCCGTGACGGCTTAAATGTGCCGGCAGGTTTTGCAAAAAACCTTTCAACATCGAACTGTCTGGGTCATAAACCGCATGCTCAAGTGGTGAAGAAGGCTTTGCCGGTAGCCAAGGTGGGTTGCACACAATCAAATCAGCTTTGCCCTCAGGAAAAAAAGAACGCTGCTCTACCGTAATCTCGTTTTGATAGCCCGCATTGGCAATATTAAAACGGGCACATTCAACCGCCCTTTCCTGCATATCGGTAGCCACAATGTGCTTAATACCCCGTTTGGCCAGAATAATAGATAAAACCCCGGTACCGGTACCAATATCAAACGCCGTTTCGCAAGACTCGGGCAAAGGCGCCTGGTTAAGCAACTTAAGATACTCACCCCGAACCGGTGAAAACACCCCATAAAAAGGATGAATCCTGCCACCGGTTTCAGGAACCGGTACCCCTTTGCGCCGCCATTCAAACGCGCCAATCACCCCCAACAATTCCCTAAGCGACACAACAAACGCATCGGTATAGGCATACACTTGCGCACAGGCCTGTTGCACGTTAGGGGCACGACGCAGGGCAATATTAAAACCCGGATCAAGACGGATTAACACCATCCCCAGCAACCGGGCACGTTGCGCCTGCCCCAGCCGGTATAAATTGAAAACGTCACGGATATTTTCGCGGGAAACCGTTTTTTCATTTTTTCTGGCTGTTTTTTTATCCAGCCGCCGCGTCATGGCCTGCAACAGCTGGCGAGCATTCTGGTAATCGCCCTGCCACAATAAACCGGTTCCCTCATGTGCCAGCTTAAGCGCCTGGTCGGCCGTCAAGGTGTCATCAACAGGCACAATACGTTTGGGTGGTTTAGCCCCGCTTTCCGAATGCCACAGGGCCATATGGTTTTGCTTCCCGTCCTGCCAGGAGATCGTTTGGGACATTTTTTCCTCTTATCCTTATATTCAATCACTGCCAACGCGACAGCCTCTTACTTCACCTTCTTTACGAACGGTATTTTACGGCTAATCTGATTAGTAATTTTCTGATTTCACTAAACCAGAGAACACTACTGCCCATCAGGACACACATGCCCCACTGTTCAAGCGTTAACGGCACGGTATTGAAAGCAACATTAAGAAACCCAATATGCACCACGGCCACCTGAAACAAAACAGACAAGGCAATGGCTCCCAGCAACCACTTGTTGACAAACATATGCTTAAAAGCACTGCCTAACTCAGAACGGGCATTGAAACAATTAAACAGCTGGGCAAATACCAGTACCGTAAAGCCGGCAGTACGGGCCAGCTCAAGACTTTGGTCGCCTTCGATCATGCCACCTGGCAAATAAAAATCAATCGTGAACAAAGTAGCAATACTCATCACCAGTCCAACCAGAAAAACCCCCAGCCACATTCGGCCATTAATGGTTTTTTCATCGTGATGGCGCGGCTTGCGTGCCATCACATCTTCAGTTTCGGGATCAAGCCCCATGGCCAGTGCGGGGGCTGAATCGGTAATCAGGTTAATCCATAAGATCTGGGTCGCCAACAGCGGCACCACAATGCCCCCTTGCCCACCATACAGGCCAAGCATGCTGGCACCCACTACGCCCAAAAATACGGTTAACACCTCTCCCATATTGGAAGACAGCAAATAACGCAAGAACTTGCGAATATTATCGAAAATATTCCGCCCTTCCCGCACGGCCGATACAATCGTGGCAAAATTATCATCAACCAGAATCATCTTGCCCGCCTCTTTGGTGACTTCGGTGCCGGTAACGCCCATGGCCACACCAATATCCGCCGACTTCAGGGCCGGTGCATCATTCACGCCGTCACCGGTCATGGCTACAATATGGCCCATCGCTTGCAGCGCATCAACAATTTTCTGTTTATGAGCGGGCGCTACCCTGGCAAAAACGGAAACCTTTGCCACGGCCTGCCGAAAAGCCTGCTCATCAAGACGGTCAAGTTCCTCGCCGGTAAGGGCTTCTTCCCCTTTGGCAATAATGCCCAAATCCTGTGCAATGCGGGCTGCCGTACGCGGATGGTCACCCGTAATCATGATGACCCTTATGCCCGCCCGGTGTGCTTCCTGAATGGCCACACCCGCTTCTTCACGCGGCGGATCAATAATACCCACCGTACCTGAAAAGACCAGGTTTTGTTCAAGCGCTTCGTTCAGCTCAAGGTCCTCATTGCCGGCAACAGGGCGATAGGCAACAGAAAGGGTCCGGTAAGCCGCATCGGACAAGCGATCCACATCGGCCAGTGCCTTGCTGCGCAATGCATCGGTAAATGGCACCACCTCAGTCCCCAAACGGCATTGCGTACAGCGCTCTATGAGTATATCGGGGGCTCCCTTGGCAATCAATACCAGCCTGTCCCCATGCTCATGGTCTTTTTCAATGGTGGACATCATTTTCCGGTCAGAACTGAACGGAATTTCCATCACCCTTTCAAATCGCTTTTTACGTTGATCCAGCACATTCAGTTTCTGTTCGGCAACCAGAAATGCGGCCTCGGTCGGATCTCCCTGAATTTCCCACTCTCCGTCCTGGTTCAGGCGCAAATCTGCATTATTGGCCAGACTGCCGCCACTTAACAGCGCCATCAGTTCGGCATGCAATGGTCCGGGTTCCAGGGCTTGCCCCTGAAACCGGATACTGCCTTCAGGCACATAACCCACCCCACTTATCTCGGTACATCCTGAACAGGTATAGGCCTGTCCGATGGTCATTTCCGAGCGGGTCAACGTGCCCGTTTTATCGGTACAAATGACCGAAGCAGACCCCAGCGTTTCAACAGAGGACAGTTTTTTGACAATCGCATTACGGCTGGCCATCCTCTGGACACCCAACGCCAGCACGACCGATAGTATGGCCGGCAAGCCCTCGGGTACGGCTGCTACCGCCAGCGAAACGCCAAGCAGCAGGACATTAATGACATCAGAAGCGCTATTGATATCCGCCAACAGCAATACCGTGACCACAACAACCATGGCAATCACAATCACAGCCTTGCCAAGCATACGGCCAATATGGCCGATTTCCTTTTGCAAAGGCGTAGGTGCTTCGACGGTTTGATCCAGCAGTTGCGCAATGGAGCCCATTTCGGTATCCATGCCAGTTGCAGTTACCACGGCCTTACCGGTACCCTGCACAACCGCTGTACCCTTGAAAATCATATTCAGGCGATCGCCCAATGGTAAAACCTGCGTCAGGCAACCCTCATCCTTCATGACCGCTTCGCTTTCCCCGGTCAGGGATGCTTCCTGGATTTTCAGGGAAGAAGCACGAATAAGGCGGGCATCGGCACCAACGGCATCGCCTTCTTCCAGCATGAGGATATCTCCCACCACCAGACCGGTACTGGGTATCCGGCTAACCACCCCATCACGCAATACCGCGGACGTGACTTCGGTCATTTTGGCCAGCGCTGCCACGGCATTTTCAGCCTTGTGCGCTTGCACATAACCCAACATGGCATTGCCCACCACAATCAATAAAATAACCAGCCCATCAATGGGCCAGCCGGACCAACCCTCTATGGCCCAGGCAAGCACGGAAATGACAATGGCAAACAGCAACAAATAAACCAGCGGGTCCTGGAACTGCATTAAAAGCCGTTTCCAGCCAGGAACCGGCCTGGCAGCCCGCAACTGGTTAAGACCATCCTTTTGCAAACGCCGGCTGGCCTGTGTGCTGGTCAAACCGGTTTCAGGATCAGTACCCACTTCCCGTACCAGCGCCTCGGGGCTTTGTACAGAGGGGTCAGCTACGCCAGCTTGCTTTGCCATTTCCTTACTCACCTTTGAAGATTATTTTTCCTGCAACTTCCAATACATAAAATTATGTGATGTTGAAAACAAACGCCTGAACACAAATACAACGGCCAGCACACACCCCATTGACGAGGCCGCACTAAGGAAAAACATGATAATAATCTGGTAGCGGATTGCCTGCTCGGGATCCTGCCCGGCAAGAATCTGCCCGGTCATCATGCCAGGCAGACTAACCAGCCCAATCACCATCATACTGTTTATCGTGGGCATCATGCCGGCCATGACCGCATTTTGTGCCGGCTCTTTAAAGGCTTCCCAACGGGTAGCCCCCAGGGCAAGCAGCATTTCTACCTGTTCACGTTTTTGAGTCAGTTCGTGTGTAATACGATCAAGCCCCAGTGAGACCCCTGTTAACGTATTGCCCAGAATCATCCCCATAATGGGAATCACATACTGGGGTGAATACCAGGGCTGCACCTGCAACACCACCACCAGCCCCAACAAGGCAACCAGCCAGGAAGAGACCCAGACCGACACCAGCGCATCAATTCGCATACCACCGTATTGAATACGATTGCGGTTGTGCGCAGCCATACCGGCAATAAAAGTCATGATGCCAATAATAAACAACACCACATACCATTGATCAACACTAAACACCCATTTCAGAACAAAACCAATCAGCAAAAGCTGAACAACCATCCTGACCGCTGAAATGAGCAGGCTCTTTTCAAGCTTGAGCTTTAACAGTATGGAAATCAAGCCATTGGACAGCACCAGCAGGGAAGCCAGGGCAATATCCAGATAGGAAATTTCTATATAAGAAGGCATTACACGAGACCCGTTGTTAACACACCGGCATTCATGCGCCAGACTTGCCGCCCGACACGCTGTTTTTGCGGCTCATCATGACTAATCCACACATAGGCCCTGGCTTCATCATGTAGCTGCATCCATTTGTTAATCAGCAACTCCACCTGCATGACCATATTCCTGTCAAGGGCAGAGGTAGGCTCATCCAGCAACAAAATGACCGGATCCAGTTGCAAAACCCGTAACAGACAAACCAGCTGCCGTTCCCCACCCGACAAATCGGCTGCATTTTTTTGCAAAAATGAATCCGGCTTATCGATGATGGATAAAAACCGGGTGATTTTCTTTGGGCTGAAGTGATGCTCCCGGTTTATGCGCAACGCAAACGGAAACATCAGGTTTTCTTGCACCGTACCCTTTAACAAGACCGGACGTTGACGGATATAAGCCACCCTTGAACGGTAATGAGGAATATCCGCCTGCGTAACAAGCTGCCGGTTAAAAAAAATCCTGCCCTGGTCTGGCGGGTCTAACAAGGCCAACAAACGGCAAAAAACACTCTTGCCAGAACCCGAACCTCCCGAAAGAACGATCCGGTCACCCCGCTGAATAATACAAGAAGCGGGTTTCACCAGCATGACCTTGCTGACAGGGTCAATCCGGCACAGATTTTCGGCCTTTAACAAGACCGTTTCATGACCCATTCAGGCTATCCAGTAAAATGGTGACTGGACCATCGTTGATAAGGGCAACGTTCATGTCCGCACCGAATATGCCGGTTGGCACCGTTTCACCCAGGGTCTTTTCAAGCGCCTGCACAAAATTATCAAAAAAAGGCGATGCCATTTCAGGGCGGGCCGCCTTGATATACGAAGGACGATTGCCCTTGCGGGTATCTGCCAGCAGGGTAAACTGGCTAACCGCCAGAATATCAAAACCCTTATCAAGGACGGAAAGATTCATCACTCCCTGCTCATCATCAAAAATCCGTAGCTGTGTAATTTTACGCACCAGATAATCAATATCCTTTTGGGTATCATCAGGGGTGATGCCCACCAGCAGTAGCATTCCCCGGCCAATACTTGCTTTTAATTCACCCTCTACCGTGACATTGGCCTCTTGTACCCGCTGAACAACGACTTTCATTTACCGGCTACCTGATACACCCATTGAATAATGTCATGATTGATACGGGTGGATGCCCGCCCGAAAGCCTGGACAACTTCAGGCACCTGGCTTCCATCAACCACTTCGGTAACACTAAAATGACGACTGGCAATTACCCTACCGCTTTGTCCCTCGGTAAGACTGGCATCAAAGGAAATAACGGCTGTTGGTTGCCCATTGCGGTATTCAACCTGAAAAGCGGTCAGGTCTCCACGTAACTGATAGTCTGCCAGCAGGTTTTCCCGCTCATTACCAACCGCTTTCAGGTCGGTGGCTTGTCGGAAATCCTGAACAAGCCGGCTACGGAAAACAACCGGTGCAGGATCGCTCCAGCGACTGCCCTCATACACGCTAAGGCGATTACCGGATGGAATGACAGTAATACGGTCGGCATCCAGAAAACTGCTGGCATAAGGAGTGAACACGATTAAAGACCTGGCAGACAAACCAGAAAAAACCGGTGCCGTTGCCTCATGGGCGGCAGGTAACTGATAAACCGTGAGCGGGTCTGACTTGGGAAGAATTGAACACGCACCAAGTAATAAAACCAGCGATGACAGTAAGATACGCCTGGGTTGCCTTATCATGGTTTGAACTCCTTGATTTGATTGCCGTGCAGCAGATACTCGGACGGATTTTCTTTTAATTGACGGATAATGCCCTGTAAGTCACTGAACGCGTTCCGGAACTCAAGCAAGGCCGGGCCAATACCCTTAAGCCCCTGCATGCCTTGCCCGATCGCGCCCTGATTGTTTTTAACCAACTGCTGTATATTGGCACCCGCATTTTCCAATGATTTCATGGCCTGGCCGGCACTGTCCAAAACCCTGGTGGCCTGCTTGCCAAGCAACTCATTACCCTTATTGGCCAGCTCGGAAATATACGTCATGGCACCATTGACCTGTTTAACCATTGCCGTTACTTCTGTGAGCAAGCCATCCACGCTGGTTTCCTGGGCAGACAGGAAATTGCTGATGTCTTCAATGTTATCCAGCGTATTGCCAATTTTTTCTGCGTTTTCATCGGACAACACATTTTTGGCATTCACAATCAGTTCCGTCAGGTTGTACATCAAGGACTCGCTATTGCTCAATAATGCCATCAGGGCCGAGGGGCTTGCCACAATAACCGGATCGTTACCATCAACACCCACTAATTCAGGACTGCCTGGCGAACCGCCACTAAATTCAATCACCGAAAGCCCGGTAATGCCTGTGATACTTAATTTGGCCGTCACATCCTGTTTGATGGGCACATCTGACTGAACCCGAACACGGGCCAGCACTTTACGCGGATCATGGTGGTCCAAAGACAGGGAGACAACATCACCTACCTTAATCCCACTGTATTGCACGGCACTGCCCTTGGACAAGCCGCT
>JAVESC010000175.1:0-3393 GCA_034006805.1 Advenella sp. | reverse complement strand
ACAGCCACCGTTGCAATCATAACAATATTGCTTGAGAGCGGGTAGGTGCGAATATTTTTAAGTGAATCCCAGTTAAACGTGCCTATTGATACCATGATCATGACAGCTACCAATGCCGCCATTGGAATGACCTTTAACCAGTCACTAAGAAAAACCACCAGAATTAACAGGAAAATACCGGCACAGAATGTAGACAAACGGGTACGGCCCCCCGATTTCACGTTAATTACCGACTGGCCAATCATGGCACAACCGGCCATGCCACCCATGAATCCGGCGGCAATATTGGCCACCCCCTGGCCCTTGCATTCACGGTTTTTATCACTGGAGGTGTCTGTCAGGTCATCAACAATCGTGGCGGTCATCATTGATTCAAGTAAACCCACGGCCGCCAAGGCAATGGCATAAGGAAAAATAATGTTGAAGGTTTCAAGGTTTAAGGGAATGTCGGGAAGCAGGAAGACCGGCAGCGTGTCGGGTAACTGCCCCATATCACCAACGGTACGGATATCCAGTCCCAGGATGACTGCCACCAAGGTCAAGACCAAAATTGTGACCAAGGGCGAAGGAATTAAGGCGCCAATTTTAGGAACCAGCGGGAATAAATAAATAATGGCCAGCCCTGCTGCCGTCATGGCATAAACAGGCCAGGTCACATTTGTCAGCTCGGGCAACTGCGCCATGAAAATAAGGATGGCCAGTGCATTGACGAATCCAATCACGACCGATTTGGAGACAAACCGCATCAGCTCAGCTAATTTAAGGTAACCCGCGATAATTTGAATGACACCGGTCAGGATTGTGGCTGCCAGCAAATATTCCAGGCCATGTTCTTTGACCAAGGTGGTCATTAACAAAGCCATGGCTGCGGTGGCGGCGGAAATCATGCCTGGTCTTCCACCAAAAAAAGAGATGACAACAGCGATACAGAACGAGGCGTACAAGCCGATTTTGGGGTCTACCCCGGCAATAATGGAAAAGGCGATGGCTTCAGGTATTAAAGCCAACGCAACCACCATACCCGACAGCACATCGCCACGGATATTCGAGAACCATTGTTCTTTGATATTGGAAAACATAGGAATAGGAATGCGTAATGAAGTTTGGCCCTGCATTATAGGCCAGCTTGAACGGGGCCGCGCTGTTTGATGGCATAAGCGCTTGCCCTTTATTTTAAAACTTGGCGCAGCTTTTTCACTGCGCTTAGTAGTTGTGCCTCAGTAAAACCGCCGAATCCGAGCATTAGGCCAGAAAGTTGTAGATTGTCTGAACACATCGGTGAGAGGGCGCGCACAGAGATACCCGCTGTGCTTGCTGCAGATGCAATTGCTACATCATCCTGGCCTTCAGGAAGCGAGACAACGATATGCATGCCTTGGTCGGCAGGTTGAACTTTTAACTCGGGTATCTCTCTTTGGAGTGCATCAATTAACACTTGACGCCGCTCTCCGTAGATTGCCCGAATTCGCCGGATGTGAGTGTCAAAATAACCCTCCTTCATGTAGGCTGCGACAACGTGCTGTTCCGTTAATGGTGAGCTTCGACCTAACAGGGAACGAGCCCCTATGAAGGATTTGAGAAGAAACCCGGGAACCACGATGTATCCAAGGCGCAGCGAGGGAGCCAGCACTTTGCTGAATGTACCCAGGTAAATCACCCGCTTGGGGGCCAGACCCTGCATTGCAGGAAAGGGCTGTCCGGTATAACGCAACTCGCTGTCGTAGTCGTCTTCAACAATCCAGCTATCATACTGCCGTGCCCAATCGATCAGCGCAAGGCGTCGGGGCATGCTCATTGGCATCCCGAGGGGATATTGGTGTGACGGGGTAACAAACGCAGCACGGGCGGCAGGGCATGTTTCCAACGCACTGGCAAGATTCATCCCCTGGGTATCTACGGGTATCCGGCTCACTTGGACACCACGGTCTTGCAGTACAGCGGTTAGCCCGGGATAAGCGGGATCTTCAGCCCAGGCCAAGTCACCCGGAGCGAGTAAAACTTTGCTGGCAAGGTAGAGGCCTTGCTGGGTACCTTCTGTAATAATAATGTTCTCGGGTTCACAATTCACGGCACGTGCACGTCGCAAATAATTGGTTATCGCTTTTCTTAAAGCGAACAGACCTTGTGGATTAGCATAGCCAGACGGAGCAGCCACTTGCGAAGCGCGAATCCTATTGCCAAGTCTGCGCCAATGATCGTCCATTGCTACATCACCCTCTGGAACCGCGACCGAAAATGGTACAGGTGGCAGAGGAGTTAGCTGATCTGCCATGGCAACGTAATGGGAGGCTGATGCAGGTGGTGAGGGTGGTTGCTCTGCTGGTTGGTTAAGCAGTCTTTGCGCAGTTGTACTCCATTCCTGGAGTCCGGCGGCAACGCGTGTGCTGGCGCTGGCTTGAGTGTCCAGCAATCCCTCAGCTCGCAATTGTTCATAGGCTTCAGTTACCGTTCCACGTGACACGCCCAGTGAATCTGCTAACGCACGGCTGGAAGGCAAGCGTTCACCAGCCTTTAGCTCGCCTGTTGAAATGGCCTTGCGAAGTGAATCGGTAAGTTGTTGGCCAATGTGTCCCTTGGTGCGGTCGATGGTTCCCAGAGCGGGAATTTCAATGACAAGTGGACGTTTTGGCATTTGTTTTCCCCTTGGGTATTGCAAACTGGACTATTGATTTATTCATTATCTGGCCCTTAATTATAGACCAGTTAAGTGTGAAAATGAACCCATTAACCGATAAAGAAGGAGTCATAATGCATTGTCCTGGCCTGTTTCGAGAAGAACGTATGGATGTTCTCCATGGCTTGATATCCACATACCCGCTGGCGACCCTGATGACGGCTGGCACAGGTGGCTTGATGGCAAATTTAATTCCATTTTCGCTTCATGAAGGGGGTGATTATGGCATATTGCGCGCCCATCTTTCCCGAGGAAACAAGCAGCTTGAGGAACTGTGTGACGGTGCCGAGGTCTTGGTTGTCTTTCAGGGACCAGAGTGTTATGTGACACCATCGTGGTATCTGTCCAAGGCGGAGCACGGGAAGGTTGTACCTACTTGGAATTTTGTGATGGTTCAGGTGAGAGGTGAAGCCCGGGTCATTGAGGATTCAAGTTGGATGCGTGCCCAGATTGAACAGCTAACGGATAATTGCGAGCGTGAACGGAAATATCCCTGGAAAGTTTCCGATGCGCCAGGACACTTCATTGATGCACAGCTCAAGGGTATTGTTGGTATCGAGATTGCCATTCGTGCCATTGAGGGAAAGTGGAAGATCAGTCAAAATCGTTCTTTGGCAGACCATCAGGGAATTATTGATGGGCTGAGAGCAGAGGGCGGTTGCCCTGCCATGGCAGCTTTGATGGAGCAACGGTAGGGCACTGGGTTTGTGCAGAGTTAC
>JAVESC010000043.1:0-23259 GCA_034006805.1 Advenella sp. | reverse complement strand
GCATGATTGAAACCGAACACGCCAAAACCCTGGCCATGCTCAAGAAAATTACCGGCCGCAAACTGTTGGCCGATAACCCGGAACTGGTTGCTGCCCTGCAAGAACGCTTTGCCTATATTGACCCGCTTAATTACTTGCAGGTTGAAGTCATCCGCCGGCAACGCGAGTATGAAAAAAGCAAAGTAAAGGTCAGCAAGTTTGCCAGCGCCCGCAGCCAGCGCACCATCCACCTGACCATTAACGGGATTGCCACCGGCCTGCGAAACTCAGGCTAGCCACTTGGCTGGAGGTTCCCACCAGACAAAAACACCCCTGTTCCCACGAAGCAAGAAAATTCCCCTCTGCGGAGAGGTGGCAGGCAAAGCCTGACGGGGTGGTTCCCTACCCTGAAAAAAACGAACCCCTGAACCGGAAAACCCGGTTTCAGGGGCTCGTTCACGCCTGCGTTGGGAACGCCTTGCCACCGGACACGGGCACAACAGCGCCCCCATCCAGTTACCGTTAAAAAATTAACGGCGCTTTAACTGACTGACATCACGCACGGCACCACGGTCGGCCGAGGTGGCCATGGCGGCATACGCCTGCAGGGCCTGTGAAACATAACGTTCACGGTTTTCAGGTTGCCATGCACGGTCACCCCTGGCTTCCATCGTCGCGCGGCGATGCGCCAGCTCTTCATCGGAAATGGCCAGATGAATGGTACGGTTTGGAATATCAATCTCGATACGGTCACCTTGCTGGACCAGACCAATATTGCCACCTTCGGCCGCTTCAGGCGACGCATGACCAATCACCAGGCCCGAAGAACCACCTGAGAAACGGCCATCGGTCAACAAAGCCGCTTTGGCGCCCAGCCCCTTGGATTTCAGGTAAGAGGTTGGATACAGCATTTCTTGCATACCCGGGCCACCTTTGGGGCCTTCGTAGCGGATAATGACCACATCGCCTTCTTTAACGTCATCGCCCAGGATACCGGCAGTGGCCTCTTCCTGGCTTTCATAAATAACTGCTTTGCCGGTAAATTTCAGGATACTTTCATCAACACCGGCAGTTTTAACGATACAGCCATTGGTTGCCAGGTTGCCATACAGCACCGCCAGGCCACCATCTTGCGAATAGGCATGTTCTTTACTGCGAATACAGCCATTGGCCCGGTCAAGATCCAGGCTGGGGTACTGGCGCTCTTGGCTGAAAGCCACCTGGGTTGGCACACCACCCGGTGATGCCTTGTAAAATTCTTTCACTTCATCGCCGGCATGGCCGCCATTGATATCCCATTGTTCAATCGCCTTGCCCAAGGTACCGCCATGGACGTTGCCCGCTTCAAGGTTAAGCAGGCCGGCACGGGATAACTCACCCAGAATGGCCATAATGCCACCGGCACGGTGTACATCTTCCATGTGGTATTTATTGGTGGCCGGTGCGACCTTGCTAAGGCATGGCACGTGACGGGAAATGCGGTCGATGTCAGACATCGTGAAATCAACCCCGGCCTCTTGGGCGGCGGCCAACAAGTGCAATACGGTATTGGTTGAGCCGCCCATGGACACGTCAAGGGCCATAGCATTTTCATAAGAGGCTTTAGTGGCAATATTGCGGGGCAGGACAGACGCGTCATCTTGCTCGTAATAGCGTTTGCAAAGATCAACAACCAGACGGCCCGCACGCAGGAACAGGGACTTGCGTTTGGCATGGGTCGCCACCAGGGAGCCATTGCCCGGCAGGGACAGGCCCAGCACCTCGGTCAGGCAGTTCATGGAGTTGGCGGTAAACATACCCGAACATGATCCGCAAGTAGGACAGGCACTGCGTTCGGTTTCCAGGGATTCGGCATCGGAAACGGTGGGATCACCCGCCTTGATCATGGCATCAATCAGGTCAATTTTGGCCAGTACCTGGCCCGTGCCTGGCGCCGTGACTTTACCGGCTTCCATCGGCCCACCCGAGACAAATACAACCGGGATATTCAGGCGCATGGCTGCCATCAGCATGCCGGGCGTGATTTTATCGCAGTTGGAAATACACACCATGGCATCGGCGCAGTGCGCATTTACCATGTATTCAACCGAATCAGCAATGAGTTCACGCGAAGGCAGGGAATACAGCATGCCGCTGTGACCCATGGCAATACCGTCATCAACCGCAATGGTGTTGAACTCTTTGGCCACCCCGCCGGCCGCTTCAATTTCACGCGCCACCAGCTGCCCCATATCTTTTAGATGCACATGCCCGGGCACAAACTGGGTAAAAGAGTTAACCACGGCAATAATGGGTTTGCCAAAATCACCTTCTTTCATTCCTGTGGCACGCCACAAGGCACGGGCACCGGCCATATTGCGGCCATGGGTAGAGGTTTTTGAACGATACTGAGGCATACTGATTCCTAAAACTAACGGGTACGTTACACGACGTGTTGTAAAAAGTCTTTCAAACGCTGACTTGGAGGATTAGATAATAATTCAGATGGTGGACCATCATGTGCTATTTTACCCTGATCAATAAAAATTAACCGGCTTCCCACCTTGCGGGCAAAGTCCATTTCATGGGTGACCACAATCATGGTCATGCCCTCTTCGGCAAGGTCCTTCATGACCTTAAGCACTTCATGACGCAATTCAGGGTCAAGCGCCGAGGTGGGTTCATCAAACAGCATCAGCAACGGATTAACCGCCAGCGCCCGGGCAATGGCCACACGCTGCTGCTGGCCGCCCGACAATTCTCCGGGATAATGGTCCATGCGCTCGGCCAGACCGACCTTTTCAAGCAGGGCAATGGCCTGGCTGCGGGCCTGCTTTTTAGATGTGCCACGGGCATGAAGGGGGCCAAACATGACATTTTCCAGTGCCGTTAATTGCGGAAACAGGTTGAACTGCTGAAACACCATGCCCGCCTCCCGGCGCAATTCACGCACTTCGGCCGGCTTGCCGCGTACGCTTAGCTTGCCTACCCGGATATCGCCGCCCTGAATGGTTTCCAGGGCATTGATGCACCGCAGGAAAGTGGATTTTCCCGACCCCGAAGGCCCCACTACCACCACGACCTCCCCCTTTTCAATCGTCAGGCTGATGTCATCAAGAATGGTATTATTGCCAAATTTTTTGACCACATTTTCAAAGGTAACCATGCTCATATTATCCGCATCCTACGTTCCATTGTTTTCAGGATAAGGGCAATCAATCCGGTAAGAATGAGGTAAATGACCGCTACCGCCCCCCAGATTTCAACCGCCCTGAAGTTGCTGGCCATGATTTCCTGGCCCTGCCGGGTCAGCTCGGCCACCCCGATCACGATAAACAGGGAAGAGTCTTTCAGGCTGATAATACACTGGTTGCCCAAGGCCGGAATCATGCGCCTGAAGGCAATCGGCCCAATAATGCGCAACAGGATTTTATGAAAGGGCAAGCCCATGGACTGCCCGGCCTCGAACAGGCCTTTAGGCACGGATTGCAGCGCACCGCGCACAATTTCTGCAATATAAGCGCCCGAGTTGATGATAAGGGTTGCAATAGCCGCGCTCATGCCATCTACCCGCACATCTACCATTAAGGGCAAGGCAAAATAAATAAACATGACCTGCACGACAATAGGCGTGCCCCGTACGATCAGGATATAAGCCTGTGCAATCATGGAAAGCAGCGGCAACAGGACACCGCTAAGCGGACGCTGGCGAATAAAACCTGCTGAAAACCAGCCTGGTACATAGGTCCGTATGACCCCGGCCAGCGCGCCCAGCAAGGCACCGCCAAACAAACCCCAAAAAGTAATTTTGATGGTGACTTGTGTGCCTTTCCATAAACTGGGCAAAGCATCCCAAACAACCGACAAATCAAAATCCATCAGCTTTTCCTTATTATTTACAATAATGACAATACATTAAAACAAAAACGGTGATTGCCAGCACAAGACAACAATCACCGTTTTGCAATGCCTATTTAAACGCCTTAAGCGCCGGCTTGATTACTTGACTTCTTCACCAAACCATTTGACATAAATCTTGTCATATTCGCCGCTGTCTTTCAGGGTTTTAAGGGCACCGTTAACTTTTTCAACCAGATCACTGCCTTTGGGGAAAGCAATACCGTAGAAATCACCGCTTTGCAAAGCACCGGTCACCATCACCTTGCCCTTGCCCGCCGTATTGGCATAGTACTGGACGTTAGGGGTATCGTGCACCACGGCATCAACCCGGCCGGTAGCCAGGTCAAGGAAGGCATTGTCAATATTCGGGAAGAGTTTCAGCTTGGCATCGGGCACTTCTTTTTTCAGGAAGTCCACAGTAGCCGTACCGGTTTTAACCGCGACCTCTTTACCAGCCAGATCGGCAGCCGTTTTAATATTTTCATTTTCAACCGACGTCAGGATAGCCAGGCCGCTTTCATAGTAAGGGTCAGAAAAGTCGATGACTTTTTTGCGCTCATCTTTAATGGTAATGCCAGCCAGTGCCGCATCGATGTTCTTGGTTTGCAGGCCCGGTATGATACCGCTGAAATCCATGGGTTGCAGGCGGTATTTCAGGTTAAGCTCTTTGGCAATGGCATCCCATAAATCAATATCGAAACCCACGTACTTGTCGTCCTGTTTGAATTCAAACGGCACGAAGGCGGTATCAGTGGCAACGATTAGTTCTTTTTCCTGTGCGAAAGCGGTTGTTGCAACAGGTACTGCAAAGGTAATGGCCACACCCAGTAAGGCGGCTTTCATTTTATTCTTTAGCATAAGGTCTCCTGAATTATTGAGTAAATATCCATGCCAGCAAGCCGTTGGTAACGGTATGCCCAAGCGCATTCAATATAACCCGATTCGTCCTTTCATGAACAGTAAAAACACCCCTATTAAGGTAAACCCGAAAACCGCTTTGGCCTCCTGTGCCATCCTGAGGCGCGGCCTTTTTGCCGGACTACTGCGGGTAAGCGACAGGAAAAGGGGTGCCTGGGTACGGATATAATAGGCGTTTTGGTTTAATACAATCACATTTTTTACAAGGGGGAGGCATGCTGCCTTTTATTGACGTCAAGGGTACCGCCTATGAGGCCGGACAGCAACTGGGTAAATTTGGGTTTGCTGGCGCCAAGGCGTTTTTGCTGAAGTCTGAAGACTGGGCCTCTATTACCGCCTTCAAAAATGATCCTCGTGCCGCTCAAATGCAAGCGTTAGTCCAGCAACACTTCCCCCTGGTCTGGGAAGAAATCAGGGGCCTGGCAAATGGATTGGGACTGAATGAAACCGATGTATTTTTATGGAATTGCCGGGGCGATATCTGGGCCATGAGCAAAGACGGCTGCACCACCGTGCAATACCCGCAAACGGCACAACAAGTTGAAAGGCGCATCTGCCACAACGAAGACGGTTACCCCGAATTCAATGGTTATTGTGCCATTGCCCGGGTGCAGATTGAAAACCAACCAACCTTTACGTCATTTATTTACCCGGCTTCCATCCCCGGGCATACCTTTGCCGTGACCGATGCCGGGCTGGCCATGGCGGTTAACAACCTGCGGGCGCGTCATGTTGGCGTGGGCATCCCGCGCATGGTGCTGACCCGTGCCATACTGGCGCAACCGAGTCTTGAAGAGGCTGTCGAATTATTATGCAACCAGCCACGGGCCGGCGGTTTTCATTTAAGCCTGGCGCACCAGAACAGCCCCGACCTGCTTAGTATCGAGTTTTTCTCTTCAATTTGTTCGGTTAAAAAAATCAGTGCCAACAGCGTTCATGCCAACCATGCGATTCACCCTGAAACCGTCAATTACCCGCAAATCATTACCGGTTCTTCGGGCTGGCGCCAATTGCGCTGTCAGCAGATGCTGGCTGAAAACGTAAGGCACCCATTGGAAATCCTGGCTGACACCAGCAATGCCACGTTTCCGGTTTACCGCAAACAAACCAATGATTCAGACCATGAAAACACCCTGGCAACGGCAGATATGCAAATTAGTGACGCGGGCATTAAATGGCAGGTATACGATGGTGCCTGGCCCGCCACCCCGCTTTATGTTTTTCATAATGCCAATCTGGTGTCCAGCAACATTTAAAAAACCAATAAAAAAACCCCAAACCGCTGGGAAACTCCAGTTTTTTGGGGTTTTTATTCCGCATACCTTAGCTGGAGATGCTTTCCTGCCAAAAAGACTAATTAGCTGTTTCTGTTAATTGAAAAATGACAAAAGCCAGTTAACGCGTTTTTATAAGGAGAATCCGGGAACGGTGCCAGCACATTCAAGGCACGTTCGGCCTCTTCCTGTGCAATCTTGCGCGTGTACTCAAGGGCATCGGTAGCCTGGATGGCACGGGCCACCTCGGTGAAATCGGCTTCTCCGGTTTCAATGGCCTTGTAAATAAGGTCACGCTGTTCGGGCGTACCCACCTGCATCACACGAATCAGCGGCAATGTTGGCTTGCCTTCACGCAAATCATCGCCCACGTTCTTGCCCAGTGCCTCGGCATCGCCGGAATAATCAAGTACGTCATCAATTAACTGGAACGCGGTACCCACATAACGGCCATAGTCGGCAGCCGCCTGCTCTTGCTCGGGCGTTGCACCGGCAATAACGGCGCCGGTTTGGGCCGCCGCCTCGAACAATTTTGCGGTTTTATAACGCACCACCTGCAAATAACGCTCTACCGAAACATCGGGGTCGTGTACATTTAGCAGTTGCAAGACTTCACCTTCGGCAATAATGGTGGTGGCATTGGACACGATTTGCATAATGCGCATGGAATCAAGATCCACCATCATTTCAAATGAACGGGAATAAAGATAATCGCCCACCAACACGCTGGCCGCATTGCCAAACACCGCATTGGCCGTACTGCGACCGCGTCGCAGGTCGGACTCGTCAACCACGTCGTCATGCAATAAAGTTGAAGTATGAATGAACTCGATGATGGCCGCCATCAGATGATGATCGGCCCCTTTATATCCCAATGCATTGGCAATCATGAGTACCATGGCGGGCCGCATGCGCTTGCCACCTGCATTAATGATATATTCACCAACGGTGCGGATCATGACGACTTCAGAGTTTAAACGCTGACGGATAACGGCATCGACCGCTTTCATGTCATTGGCAATGGGACTGATAATCTCGGCTAAGTTCAAGGTAAATCCAACAGATTAAGAAAAAAAACCAATATAGAATACTGTTAAAGTCTGTAATTATATTCGACTCACCCGAATATCAAAGTGAAAAACCCTATTTCAGTGATAATGTATATTTTTTGATGATTTTCCAAACAATTTTGCCGCAATGACCAACCACGATTTCACCACCCTGATCTCACGCGCCGAACGCGTTTTAAGCCAGCTTGAAGCATGGCTCCCCCCTGTTCCCCCCTCTCCCGACTGGCATGCCAGCGCTTTCCGGTGGCGCAAAAAAGGCAACACGGCCTGGCTTGAAGCCGTCAAACATATCTCGGCCATCACCCCCAATGACCTGAAACATATCGACCGGCAAAAAAACATCATCGAACGCAACACCCTGCACTTTCTTGAAAAAAAACCGGCCAACAACGTCCTCATGACCGGTGCCCGCGGAACCGGCAAAAGCTCCCTGGTCAAGGCCATGCTCGACAAATACGCCAGCCGGGGCCTGCGCCTTATTGAAGTGGACAAATCCGACCTGGGTGACCTGGCAGATATTGTCGATCTGGTTGCCCAACGCCCCGAACGCTTCATCATTTTCTGTGATGACCTTTCTTTTGAAGAAGGCGAGGCCAGCTACAAAGCCCTTAAATCCATTCTGGACGGCTCTATTTCTTCGGCCGGTGACAACGTGCTGGTATACGCCACCTCAAACCGGCGTCACTTAATGCCTGAATACATGAGCGAAAACCTGGAGGCCAAACACCAAAGCGATGGCGAAGTCCACCCAGGTGAAACCGTAGAAGAAAAAATCTCGCTATCAGAACGTTTTGGCCTGTGGCTGTCTTTCTATCCTTTCAAACAAGACGACTACCTGGACATTGTGTACCACTGGTTGCGTGAACTGGGCTGCCCCGAAGAACATATTCAGGCCAGTCGCACCGAAGCCCTGCAATGGACACTGGAACGGGGTTCCCGCTCTGGCCGCGTGGCCCGCCATTTCGCGCGCGACTGGGCTGCCCGCCACATAAATCAATGAACCCGTCAATAAACCATTAAACCCGTTAAGCCAAAATACACAAACATGTCAAAACCACACATTCATGTCGCCGTTGGCGTCATCATCCGTGACAACGGTGAAATACTGCTGGGGCAGCGCCCCAAAGGCAAACCCTGGGAAGACTGGTGGGAATTTCCCGGTGGCAAAATAGAAGCCGGTGAAACCGTCCACCAGGCCCTGTGCCGTGAACTGAAAGAAGAACTGGATATTGAAGTTGAGCAGGCCACCCCATGGGTCAACTTCGTTCACGAATACCCCAAAACCATCGTCCACCTTGCTTTCTGGAAAGTCACCCGCTGGCAAGGCACCCCCAAAGGCCTTGAGAACCAGCAACTGGCCTGGACCTTGCCCGAAAACGCAGAACAACTGGGCCAGCTATTACCCGCCTCTTTGCCACCACTTAAATGGCTGGGCATCCCCAACCGCTATGCCATCAGTGCGATCGGTGCTGCCGCCAACGCACAAGCCTGGCTGGAAAAACTGGACACCCTGTTAGACCGGGGCATACGCCTGTTTCAACTACGCGAACCTGAATGGGACGAAGGCCCCAAAGCGCAATCCCTGAAAGCGCTCATGCTGGAAACTCACCAGCGCTGCCAGCAAAAAGGCGCCCGCCTGCTGATTAACAGCATCCACCCCAAAGCCTGGTGGAGCCTGGCCGATGGCGTACAACTAAGAGCCCAGGACGCCCTCCTTCTGGAAGAACGCCCCTTGCCTGAAGACAAACTGGTTGGTGTCTCTGCCCACAACCTGGCCGACCTGCTTTATGCCAATATCCTGCAGGCCGACTTTACCGTCCTGGGTCATGTATTGCCCACTGCCAGCCACCCCAACCAAGCTCCGTTAGGCTGGGAAACATTCAGCGAACTGGGCGCCGAAGCCGGCCTGCCTGTTTTTGCCATTGGCGGCATGAATGAAACCCTGCTACCCGTCGCCCAACAAAACGGCGCGCACGGGATTGCGGGGATTAGTGGGTGGTGAACAACTAAAGCGTTTAACCACCCCGGCGCTGCAAGGGAGGTATCGGCCTGTTTAGAACCACCCCGGCGCTACGCGCCACCCCTCCGCAGGAGGGGAATTTTTTGAGCTCTTTTCAACGATACAAAGGGTTTGAATAATTCCCCTCCTGCGGAGGGGTGGCAGGCGAAGCCTGACGGGGTGGTTCTAAATGAACCCGACACCTCCCTCGTAGCAACGGGGTGGTTCTTAATGAACACGACACCTCCCTCGTAGCAACGGGGTGGTTCTAAATAAACACGACACCTCCCTCGCGGAGCGGGAGAGCCGGGGAAAACCTTTTAGTCTCCGTTTTTCTGAAAAAAACGCTCATCGCTACTGGAAGCCTGGCTTACAAAACTGCCTGGTGCCACATCATGCGTTAACCACACATTACCGCCCACCGTTGCCCCCTTCCCGATCGTGACCCTGCCTAAAATAGTGGCCCCGGCATAAATCACCACATCATCCTCAACAATCGGATGCCTTGCCAACCCCTTATGTAACGACCCGTCTTCTTTCACCGGAAAACTCTTCGCGCCCAGCGTTACCGCCTGGTAAACCCGCACCCGCTCGCCAATAATCGTTGTCTCGCCAATTACCACACCCGTGCCATGATCAATAAAAAACCCTTCACCAATCTGCGCCCCAGGATGAATATCAATACCCGTCTGACTATGCGCCAGCTCGGCAATAATACGCGCCACCAGCTTGGCATCCAGCTTATAAAACGCATGCGCAATCCGGTGATAAATCATGGCCAGAATACCCGGATAGCACAACAGCACCTCATCAACACTGCCGGCTGCCGGATCACCTACATAAGCGGCATTCACATCGGTATCCAATTGGCTGCGAATCTTTGGCAAGGCAATCGAAAATGCCTTCATCACCTCGACCGCACGCGCCTCTAGCACCTGTTCATCCTGACTGTCATTACGATACTGATACTTCACTTCCAGCCGAACCTGCGCCAGCAACACATTCAGCGCCACCCCAATGGTATAGCCCACATAATAATCTTCAGTTTCCTGCAGCAAATCATTAGGCCCCAAACGCATCGGGAACAACGCACTAATCAGCGAATCCAATGCATCACTAATCGCACTGGGAGATGGCAAATGCCGCCCCCCGATCTCGTGCTGGCGGTTTTGCGACACCCGCCACTTATGGCGCGCCTCACGCAGTCCACAGACAATATCGTCCAACGGAAAAACCTGGGGGTTATCACTTTTGGAATCACATTTGAAAATCGGCATATAACACCCGTCAAAAAGGCTTAACTAAATACTACAGTTTTAACACAAGCCTGGAAAATTCCGCAAACAAACCACAACAATACTATGGTGTTGCCTGTTCGCGCCAGCCGCCCCCTAGCGCCTTAATCAAATCAACCGCGGCATTAAGCCGCCGGTTCTCCAATTGCAAAGCCGTCCGCTCCGCGGTATAGGCAGACGTTTCCACCTGCACCACACTTAAATAATCAATCAGGCCCGCCTCAAACTGGTTGCGGGTAATTTGCAATGACTCACGTGAAGCCGCCAATGCCTGCAACTGGACTTCAAGCTCGCGATTAAGCACACTTAAAGTACTTATTGCCGTTTCCACTTCCTGCAAAGCCGTCAGGACCGTTTGCCGATACCCCGCTACCTCGGCCTGATAAGACGCTTTTGCATAATTGATACTGGCCGTACGTGCCCCCCCGTCAAGCAGGGTCATGGCCAGCGCCGGGCCCAATGACCAGACATTAAGCGGGGAAGAAACCCAGTCTGAAAAGGTGGCCGCCTGCAAGCCACCCGACAAATTCAGCCTCAGGTCGGGGAACCAGGCCGACTGGGCCACCCCAATATCGGCATTGGCCTGGGCCACCCTGCGTTCGGCAGACGCCACATCGGGCCGGCGTTGCAGCAAGGTTGACGGCACACTTACGGGAATCGCGGGCACCGTTACCTCGAAAGCCATGGGCGCTATATTCACGCTGGCCGGCAACTGCCCGGTCAGCACGGCAATCGCATTTTCAGTGCGGGTCCGCTCGGCTTCAATATCAATGGCCTGCGCACGGGCATTATTTACCTGTGCCATAGCGGCCACCACATCACCCCGTGCCGACACCCCCTGTTCATAACGGTTCTGGTTCATTCGCAACGAACGCTCATAAGCCTGCAGGGTGCGTTCCAGCAAACGCTTTTGTTCGTCAATCATACGCAAGTTAAAATAATGTTGCGCCAGTTCCGCCTGCATGCTTAGCCTGACATTGGCCAGGTCGGCCGCACTGGCCTGCTGTGCGGCCTGCTGCCCTTGTACCTGACGGCGAACTTTTCCCCACAGGTCAAGCTCCCAGTTAAGGGAGCCGCTTAAATCATATTGCGAGGTTCCCGGGCGGTTGCTGCCGCCTGAACGGTCATAACCGGCACCGCTCCCCAATACCGGGAAAAACCCCGAACGGGCCTGTGCACTCAAGGCTTTGGCGGCATCATAACGAGCCACTGCCTGGGCAATATTCTGGTTGGATGCATTTAGCTGCACCATCAAATCATTCAATATCGGTTCATTGAAGCGTTCCCACCAGTTGCCCTTGGACAAATCGTCACCGGGCCGGGCCTGCACCCAGCCATCCACCCTTTCCGCCTTGTAGACCTGCCCCATTTCTTGAGCAGGACGTACATAATCGGGGCCTACCGTACAGGCACTTAACAGGGCCAACGCCAGCATGGCCGCAAACAGCCGGCAATGCCTGGCCGGTATACAGGAACCGTGGCTTAATGCTTCACTCATTCTTCAACCTTTAACTTTCAATACCCGGAACCACATCCCCGGTACGTTTTTTCTTTCTGGCAAAGCGCCAGCGCAATTTATCCAGATACAAATAAACCACCGGGGTTGTATAAAGGGTTAATACCTGACTCAGGAACAGCCCCCCCACAATAGCCACCCCAAGCGGCTGGCGCATTTCCACCCCGGCACCGGTGGCCAGCACCAGTGGCAAGGCACCAAACATGGCGGCCAGCGTTGTCATCATGATGGGCCTGAAACGGACAAGGCAGGCTTCATAAATCGCCTGCTCGGGCAGGCAATCTTCCTGGCGTTCTTTTTGCAAGGCAAAATCCACCATAATAATGGCGTTTTTCTTCACAATGCCAATCAGCAAAAACACCCCGATCAGGGCAATTAGCGTAAATTCCATATCCACCAGCAGCAAAGCCAGCAAAGCACCCACGCCGGCCGATGGCAAGGTGGACAGAATGGTTAAAGGATGCATGTAACTTTCATACAAAATGCCCAGCACAATATACATCACCACCAGCGCGGCCAAAATCAGCCAAGGTTGCTGGCTCATGGTTTGCTGAAACATCTGCGCATTGCCTTCAAAACCGGCCTGGATTTCGTTGGTGGGCAAATTCAACCGGGCAACGGCATTTTCAATCGCGTTGCTGGCCTGCTCCAGCGTTACCCCCGGCGCCAGGTTAAAGGCAATGGAATCAGAGGCCAGCAAACCCTGGTGCTGCACGCTAAGCGGTGCATTAGCCGTCTTGAAAGTGGCAAATGCCGACAAGGGCACCCGCTTGCCATCTGCCGTCATTAATTCAATCGTATCCAATACCTGCGCATCCTGGGCATACTGCTGCTCCACCCCCATCACCACATGATATTGATTAAGCGCACTGTAAATCACCGACACCTGGCGCTGGCTGAACAGGTTATTCAGGGAACCGGCAATCAGGCTCATGTCCACCCCCAGCCGAGTCGCCATTTCACGGTCTATCACCAATTCAATCCGGCGCCCCTTGTCTTCCACCGCCGCCGTCACCTCGGTAATTTCAGGCAAGGCTGCCATGGCTCTTTGTACTTTAGGCATCCATTCCCTAAGTAACTCCAGGTCTCCGGACATTAAGGTATAGTCATAAGAACCCGTTGAACCACCACCCGGCCCGCCCACACGGATATCCTGCTGCGGCACCAATGACAGCTGGGCCCCCGGAATAACCGGAAACTTGCGGCGCAAGTTGTTAATCACTTCGTTGGCCGACAATTCCCTTTCATCAAACGGTTTAAGCTGGATCATCAAGAAACTGGAATTACTGCCACCGCGCCCGCCGGCATAACCCATCACGGTATCCACATTTGGATCTTTCAGGATTTCTTCACGGTAAACTTCCAGCTTGGGCACCATGGCCTGGAAGGAAGTGCCCTGGTCAACCCTGAAAAAGCCAAGAATCATGCCGGTATCCTGCTGCGGAAAAAAACCTTTGGGCACAATCGTATATAAATAAACGTTCAGGGCTATCGTGAACAACAGCGTCAGCAAAGTGAGAAATTTGAACCGCAGGGCCCAGCCCAGGGTTTTCTTGTAACCGCCCAGCATGGCATCGAAAAAACGGTTCCATTGCCGGGTCAGCCAGCCCTCTTTACGTTGAACCGGCTGATTTTTTAGCCACTGCGCACACATCATGGGGGTCAGCGTTAAGGAAACCAGCAGGGACATTAAAATCGCCACCGACAAAGTGACCGCAAACTCCCTGAACAGGCGTCCCGGCAATCCACCCATCAGCAGCAGGGGAATAAATACGGCAATTAAGGAAACACTCATGGTCATTACGGTAAAACCAACTTCTTTGGCGCCTTGCAGGGCCGCCGCAAAAGGCCGCATACCACGCTCCAGGTGGCGGGTAATGTTTTCCAGCACCACAATAGAGTCATCCACCACAAACCCGGTGGCCACAATCAGGGCCATCAGGGAAATGGTGTTAAGCGAATACTCAAGGAAATACATGACAATGAAGGTACCCAGCAAAGACAAGGGCACCGAAATAGCCGGTATTAAGGTGGCCCGCACATTTTGCAAAAAAACCAGCACCACCAGGGTCACCAGCACCACCGACAGGATCAGGGTAAATTCAGCCTCGGCCAGGGTGGCCCGGATACTGGGCGTACGGTCCTGGACGATATCCAGATTTACCTGTGAAGGCAGAAGCAGGCTCAGGGCCGGCAATTCGGCCTTGACCAGTTCTACGGTTTTAATGATATTGGCCGACTCCTGCCGGCGCAACAGCATAATAATGGCATTTTCATCATTGTAAAAGCCACTATTGAAAACACTTTCGATTGAATCGTAAACCTTGGCCACATCTTTCAGGCGCACCGCCGCCCCATCCTGCCAGCGAATCACCAGGTTTTCAAAATCAGCCGCCTTGTCCAATTGCCCGTTGGTGCCAATCTGCCAGCGGTAGTCGGCATTTTCCAGAAAACCGTTGGGCTTGACGGTATTGGCCGAGGTAATCGCCGCGCGCACTTCGTCAAGGGCGATACCGTAAGAAGACAGGACATAGGGATTCAGATCCACCCGCACGGCAGGCAGGGAACTGCCGCCAATGGTTACCTCGCCAATGCCTTCCACCTGGGCCAGTTTTTGCGCCAAAATGGTTGAAGCCAGGTCATAAAGCTGGCCCTGGTCAAGCGTTTCAGAGGTAAGCGCCAGTGCCATAATGGGTGAAGAAGACGGATTTACCTTGCGGTAAGTGGGCGGCGTGCGCATGCTGCTTGGCAACAGGGGCCGGGCGGCATTGATGGCGGCCTGCACTTCACGCGCGGCATCATCAATATTCTTGTTCATCTCAAACTGCAGGAATATCCGCGTACTGCCTTCGGTATTGCGCGAACTCATCGACATCACGCCCGAGATATTGCCCAGAGACCGCTCCAGCGGGGTCGCCACACTGGAGGCCATATTCTCGGGACTGGCCCCCGATAGCGAGGCGCGCACCGAAATCATGGGGAAAGACACTTGCGGCAACGGGGCAACCGCCAGGAGGTAATAGGCAACCGCCCCCATCACGGCAATCGCCAATGCCAGTAAAGAGGTGGCAACAGGGCGCGAAATAAAGGGGCTAGACAGGCTCACTGCTTTCATCCCTTGCGGTGGTGGCGGCATGCCGCTTGCCCAGCCGGTCAAACATCAGGTAGATGACTGGCGTGGTAAACAGCGTCAAGATTTGGCTGCAAATCAGGCCGCCCACCATCACCAGGCCCAGCGGCTGGCGCAATTCGGCACCGGTGCCGGTAGACAGCATGAGTGGAATCGCACCAAAAAGGGCCGCCAGAGTGGTCATGAGAATCGGCCGGAAACGCAACAGCGCCGCCTGGTGAATGGCCTCTTGGGGGCTAAGGCCCTGATGCCTTTCCGCCTCAAGGGCAAAGTCAATCATCATGATGGCATTTTTCTTGACGATGCCAATCAGCAAAATAATGCCGATAATCCCGATCATGTCCAGCTCCCTGCCGGTCATGATTAAGGCCAGCAGCGCCCCCACGGCGGCCGACGGCAAGGTGGACAAAATGGTAATGGGATGGATGTAGCTTTCATAAAGCACGCCCAGCACAATATACATGGTAAACACCGCCGCCAGCATTAACCAGAGTGTACTGGACAGGGAAGACTCAAACGCCTGGGCCGCCCCCTGCAAACGCATTTCTACCGACAGCGGCATACCAATTTGTGCCCTGACCGCGTTAACCACATCGACTGCCGCAGAAAGGGACACCCCTTCGGCCAGGTTAAAAGAAACCAGCGCCGCCGGGAATTGATCAACCCGCATCACCTCTAGCAGGGTTTGTGAGTTATCAATGCGGGCAATCTGGGTGAGCTGCACCGGACTGCCGTTGCTTGACGCCACATAAACATTGGACAAGTCTGCCGGTGACTGCCCATATTCGGGATCAGCCTCTAGCACGACCCGGTACTGGGCCGACTGGGTAAAAATAGTGGAAATCTGACGCTGACCGAAAGCATTGTAAAGCGCCTCATCAACCTGCGCCATGGACACCCCATAACGCGCGGCCGCATCCCTGTCTACCATCACATTGGCTTGCAATCCCCCTGTCTGGTAATTGTCGGTGACGCCGGTTAACAGCGGACTTTGCCTGAGCTGGCCCACAAATTCGGGCACCCATTGCTTCAGCAAGGCAGCGTCAATGCTTGACAGGCTGACCTGATATTGCGTACGGGCCACCTGGGTATCAATCGTGAGGTCCTGGGCCGGTTGCAGATAAACATTGATGCCGCTGATTGGGGCAAGGCGCGCTTCAAGGCGTTGCATGATGGCCGCAATACTGGCTCGGCTTTCATTGGACTTGAGCGATATTTGCAAACGGCCGGTATTAAGCGTGGTATTGCTGCCATCAATCCCCACAAACGACGACACAGACTCAACATCGGGTTCTTGCAGAACCAGCTCAACCACTTCCTGCTGGCGTTTGGATATCTGCTGAAATGAAGAGGACTGCGGCGCTTCGGTAATAACCTGGATCAGGCCGGTATCCTGCTGCGGAAAAAACCCCTTGGGAATCCACCAATATAAAAACAGGGTCAGCAACAGGGTCGCCAGCGCCACCACCAGGGTGGTGCCCTGATACCTGAGCACCACCCTGAGCATGCGATCGTAATAGTGGATAAGACCATCAATGGCCTTGCCCATCCTGGCATGAAAAGCGTTATCCTGATACTCGCTTTCGGGCTTAAGCATACGGGCGCACATCATGGGGGTCAGGGTTAGGGAAATAACCAGGGAAATTAAAATAGCCACGGCCAGAGTAATGGCAAACTCACTAAACAACCGGCCAATCACGTCCTCCATAAACAACAGGGGAATCAGCACGGCAATCAGGGACACGGTGAGGGAAATCAGGGTAAAACCAATTTCCTTGGCCCCTTTAAGGGAAGCCTGCATGACCGTTTCCCCTTTTTCAATATGACGGGCAATGTTTTCGATCATGACAATGGCATCGTCCACCACAAAACCCGTGGCAATGGTTAAAGCCATTAAAGACAGGTTATTCAGGCTGAAGCCAAGCAGGTACATCACGGCAAACGTACCCACAATAGACAACGGCACCACAATGGAAGGAATAATCGTGGCGCTTAAACTGCGTAGGAAGACATAGGTTACCAATACCACCAGGCCAATGGCCATCAGCATTTCAGACTGGACATGCGAGATGGACTGGCGAATGGTTTCGGTCCGGTCAGAGGCGATATCCACCGTGATAGAGGCGGGCAAGGCCGCTTGCAACTGGGGCAACAGGGCCTTGATATTGTCAACCACATCAATCACGTTGGCACCGGGCTGGCGCTGGATATTTAACAAAATGGCCGGTTCGGTGCCAATCCATGCCGCCTGCCGGGTATCTTCCGCATCATTAACCACCCGGGCCACATCGCTTAAGCGCAAGGGTGCGCCATCGCGGTAAGCCAGAATAAGCGCTTCGTACTCTTGGGGGGTTTTTAACTGGCTGTTGGTATAAATCGTGGTGGCACGGCGTGGTCCATCCAGGTTGCCGGTGGGCTGGTTGATATTGGCGCCGGTTACCCCGCTTCTGACATCGCCCAGGGTCATGCCATTGGCCGCCAGGGCGGTGGGATTAACCTGTATGCGCACGGCCGGACGCTGTCCACCGGCAATGCTGACCAGCCCCACCCCCGAAATTTGTGACAGTTTTTGCGCCATCCGGGTTTCAACCAGGTCACGAGCCTCGTGCAGGGGCAAGGTAGGCGAGGTAATGGCCAGGGTTACCACCGGTGAATCGGCCGGATTCACCTTGTTGTACACCGGTGGCATGGGCAGGTCTGATGGCAACAGGTTGGAAGCGGCATTAATGGCTGCCTGCACCTCTTGCTCGGCCACACTCATGTCCAGTGATAAGGAAAACTGCAGGGTAATAACCGAGGCCCCACCCGAACTTGAAGAGCTCATTTGTATCAGCCCGGGCATTTGCCCGAACTGGCGCTCAAGGGGTGAGGTCACCAGCGATGCCATGGCATCGGGACTGGCACCCGGATACAGCGACACCACCTGAATGGTGGGATAATCTACTTCAGGCAAGGCTGAAATGGCCAGTTGGCGGTAAGCGGCTATCCCGGTCAGGAAAAGAGCCACCATCAACAAGGTGGTGGCGACCGGACGAAGTATGAAAGCGCGCGAGATATTCACTGGATAATCTCTATTTTGGAACCATTGCGCAAGCGGTCAACACCCTCGGTGATAATTTTTTCACCCAACACCACCCCTTCCAGAATCTGTGTATAGATACCATCGGTCACCCCCAGCTTGACCGGTGCCATTTCTGCCGTATTTTCTTTTGTCACCCTGAACACGAATGGTCCACTTGAGCTATTCTGGATGGCATCGGTGGAAATGGCCATTGCCTGCGGCACCTGGCGGATTTTCAGGCGCGTATTAACAAACTGGTTGGGAAACAGGCGTTCGTCTTCATTGGCAAAATTGGCTTTAAGCTTGAGGGTGCCGGTTGCAACATCTACCAGGTTATCCATGGAGGCCAGCACCCCGGTTGCCAGCTCACGCAGGTTATCGCGGTCCATCAGGGTCACTTCCAGCGGTACATCCCTGGTGTATTGCGTTGCCACCTCGGCCAGATGAACTTCAGGAATGGAAAACACCACCGAAACAGGCTTGACCTGGGTAATGGTAACCAGCGCTTCGGCCGCATTGGCCGTAACCAGATTACCAATATCGATATTGCGCAAACCCAGCCGGCCATTAATGGGTGCCAGCACCTTGGTGTGCTCAAGATTCAGCGCGGCCTCATCAACGGCCGCTTTGTCGCTATAAGCCTGGGCTTCCAACCGCTTAACCAGGGCGGCCTGCGCATCCACCTGCTGGCGTGCAATGGAATCCTGTTTATAAAGTGTCTGGTAGCGTTTAAGGTCTTGCCGGGCATTGGCCAGCTCCGCCGCATTCCGGGCCTGTTGCCCCTGGGCTTGTTGCAGCTGGATCTGGAAAGGACGCGGGTCTATTTCAACCAGCAGGTCTCCCTGCCTGACGTCCTGCCCTTCGGTAAAGGCAATTTGCACAATGGGGCCGCTTACCTGGCTGCGCACCGCGACCGTATTAAAAGCGGTTACTGTACCCAGGCCAGGTACCCTGACTTCCATGTCTTTTTGCTGCACGCTTTCAACCCTGACAGGCGTGACCATGCCAAGCTGCCCTGCTGCGCGGGAACCCGGCCCGTTGCCTGAGCGCTGCCCACCGGCGTTTTTTGATTGTGCCGGGGCATTACTATTGGTTGAAGCATTAAAAAAATATTGCCACCCAAAGTATCCACCAATCACAATCAAAACAAATATTGCCAACCGGAAGAGATTAAATGGTTTTTTTACATTTTCTTGTGTTTGATTGGCCATTGCTTAACAATTCATTATTAAAAAATCAATAACGATATTGTGAACGATCTATATGGGTTCTGGCTACCCTGCACCCGCAATTTGAAATAAATTGCAATACCTATTGGCTTAAACGTTGCAAAGGGCGATTTTAAAAGCAACCGGACTGGTAACCAACTCTGTTTTTTGCTCGGGCGAGAACTGGTGAAAACGGATCCAGATAATATATTTGTTAGCACTGATTTCGGGGTAGGTACGAATATGCTCGGGTACCCACACCCGGATAAGCTGATAAACCTTGCCACCCAGCATTTCCTGGTAAACACCGCCTTCCTGGGTTGTTGCGTCAACCGGATGGCCGGCTTCACGCAACATTTTCAGTACCTGGGCCACGCCATCATACAAAGGCATGAAAGGCTTGATCCAGTTAAGCAACGCGGTTTTTCGCTCTTGTTCTGGAAACAGTTGCCAGGCGGAATAAGACGGCATATCCATTTGTGAGGTACCGCCCGGAATGGCAAAACGGTTTTTTAAGCTCATCAGCCATTCGTTTTCGCGGGTTGCCTGGCCAATACGCCCGGTACCCGACAAGGCGGCGGAAACACGCACCAGATCGGCAATGGCCTGGTTTAGTGACGCAATATCCACATCGGGATAATGGCGGTATGCCTCGAGATTGGTTTTTTGTTTGTCGATATCCTGCAAAATGCCCGTACGCACTTCTGCACGATCACAAGAGTCCATGATTTCAAACAAAACCGATAAAGCCACGTGCTGCTGCATGGCATCAGATGCCCCGGCAAACGCAAACAGACGTTTGAACAGATACTCCAGTCGCATAACCGACCGGATTCGCTCGTTAAATGGATATTCGTATAAAATCAATCTTGCTCCTTCTTGCGTTCAGCCCGAAACGGAAAACTTCTGTGCCTGCAAGAGCCATTTTTGGTGCAATTCAAAAGCGCGTTTCTGTAATTGTTCGTGGGTGACTTCACTACCATTAAATATCACTTCGGTGGCCACTGCAAGCCTTTGTTCACGACTGGCCTGCGCCTTGATGATATTCATGACCGCTTCAACAGACAGTTCGCTTCGCGCTTGCACCCGCACAAGCTGCTCGGATTCCTCACAATCAACCACACAGATAACATTCAGGAAATCCTTGTATTTATGAATAGACTCCACCAGCAGGGGGATATCGTAAATCACGTAATCGCCGGTGGCACTGGCGGTTTTGCTGGCCATTTCCTGGCTGATGAGGGGATGGATAATGGCTTGCAATTGATGACGCGCACCGGCATCTTCAAACACCAGTTTGCGCATATAGGCCCTGTTCATGCCACCTTCGGCGCTGATAGCCGGCTTGCCAAAAATACTCTGAATAGCGGTAATCGCCTTGCCACCTGGCCCGGTCAGCTCATGTGAAATGGCATCGGCATCGATAATGGTGACATTCCATTGTGCAAACAAACGGCAAACGGTTGATTTTCCGGATCCAACTCCACCGGTTATACCCACCTTGAATTTTTCCATTTATGCACTCTAATTATAAAAACCGATAAACAGGCTTGTCCTGTTAATGCGGGTATGATATTGAACAACAGGCGCCAACAGACAGCCAAAAAACAAAAACCCAGCCTGCGTACAATAATGTACACCAAACCGGGTTGACACGCCATAAGCAATATCAGTCAAACCGCTTGCCGGTTTTCCTGATGAAAAACGTACTTGAATCAGTCAAAATCACTAAAAGGAATTAAAAGATAGAGCAAATGGACCAGATTTTTTGCTTTCATTTTCCGAAGGATACGTGCGCGGTGAGCCTCTATGGTTCTTTCGGTTACCCCCAGCATGGGGGCTACTATCTTGTTGGATAGCCCCTTGCCAAGCAGTTTGAACACTTCTTTTTCTCGTGGAGTAAGCAGTGCCAGTCTTTGTCGATATATTAAATTTGAATTATTCATACAACCCCCTTAACTCTTATACAAGACCTAAAAAGATTATACGAACCATCCCCTAGCCTGGCACCTACCCTTTCTGGTAAAAACCGGACAATTAAAGCGCTATTTCCAGGTTGTCGATAAGGCGGGTCGCCCCCAGCTTGGCCGCTGCCAATACCACCAAAGGCGTTTTATTGGCAATCTCTTCAGCGCTTGGCACATGCAAGTCAAGCTGCTTTCTGACCGATACATAATCAACCTGCCATCCGCGCCTTGCCAGTGTGCTTCTGGCAAACTCATCAAGGGCGGCCGGTTCGGTTTCACCGGCCAACAACCTGTCTTTGACCTGGTTAAGCGTGGCATACAGAAGGGGCGCTTCCGCACGCTCGGCGTCGCTTAAAAAGCGATTGCGCGAAGACAGGGCCAGGCCGCTTGATTCGCGTACCGTTTCATGGGCATAAATGGTCACGGGCAACTGAAACTGCCGGCACATATTACGCACGATCATGAGCTGCTGGTAGTCTTTTTTCCCGAACACCGCCACTTGGGGCTGCACACAGGAAAACAGTTTCAGGACCACGGTGCTCACGCCTTCAAAAAATCCCGGACGAAATTCTCCTTCAAGGACATTGCCCAGGTCGGAAGGGGTTTGCACGCGATAGCTTTGCGGCTCGGGATACATTTCCTTGACCGAAGGCGCAAACAGCACATAAACATCGCGCCGTTCTTCCAGTTTGGCAATATCCGCCTCTAGTGTACGTGGATACTTGTCAAAGTCTTCGTTAGGGCCGAACTGTAACGGATTAACGAAAATACTGGCAACCACCGGGTCTCCGTGCTGTCGGGCAAGGCGCATTAAGGACAAATGCCCTTCATGCAGGTTTCCCATAGTGGGTACAAAGGAAGCCCGTAACTGGCCACGCAGCTGGTCCCTTAATTCCTCAATGGTGTGAACTACTTTCAATTGTCTTCCTTTCTTATTTATACAAGGTCAATTTATTCCACGGCAATTGTATAGGCAAGCCTTATATAAATGGGCGCATAAGGCTCGGCCTGGGTGATTTCCAATAATGATTCGCGGGCCAATTCCAGCATCGCGATAAAATGCACCACAATAACAGCCGCCGGTTCTCCTTCATCAACCCTTTCCATGAACAGGTCGGTAAACTCCATGAAGCGGATATCTGACAATCTTCGCAAGATATGCGTCATGTGATCACGTACCGACAGCTGCTCGCGGGTAATCTGGTGATGGGCATTAAGCCTGGCCCGTTTCATGATGTCTTGCCAGGCCTGCCGAAGGTCTTCGGTACTGACCTCGGGCAACATGCGTTCCACGCTTAAATCCATCTGCGCACTGGCCCGCTCGAAATCACGCCCCAGCTGCGGCAAGGTATCCAGTTTTTGGGCTGCCAGCTTCATTTGTTCGTACTCAAGCAAGCGCCGCACCAGTTCGGCACGGGGATCTTCCACCTCTTCACCGTTATCCGACTTGCGAACCGGCAACAGCATTCTGGATTTAATCTCAATCAGCATGGCGGCCATGAGTAGATACTCGCCAGCCAATTCCAGGTTCTGGTTGCGGATTTGATCGACATAGCTCAGGTACTGTCGAGTGACCTCGGCCATGGGGATATCAAGCACATTGAAATTTTGCTTGCGGATGAGGTAAAGCAAAAGATCCAGTGGCCCTTCGAAAGCTTCCAGGAATACCTCAAGGGCATCGGGAGGAATGTACAGGTCTTGCGGGATATTGAACAGGGGCTCACCGTACAGACGAGCCAAAGCGACCGTATCCACCACATCGGGGGTACTGTCTATCTCGGGGTCCACCAGTGTATCGATTGCCGCAGAGGCCACTGCCATGGGAATGGCTTAGTTCGTTTGATAAACGTAAGGTTTCTGGGGAACACGGGCAGCCTTGAACTGTTTTAGCTGTTCAGCATCCTGCTGCTTGTCCCACAAAAGCGAACGCCCTTCACGCTGACGCTTTTCAGTATCAGGATGA
>JAVESC010000174.1:0-3500 GCA_034006805.1 Advenella sp. | reverse complement strand
ACCATAAACATTTAAAATATCACTATTTTTTTTGGATATTTTTTCTAATTTTTTGAATAACTCAAAAATATCATCATATTTTTTTAATCGATACAAAGAAAGCATTAAAAGAAATAAAGTCCTTGTGTCTTCAGGATGTAAATTATTGGCTTTTTCAAGATAAGGAAGAGATTTTTTATAATTTTTATCATCTATTTCCAAGCTGGCTTTAACACGCAATGCAAATAAAAACTCCGGGTCCAACTCAAGTGCCTTATCAATAAAATAATTTGCATCACTTGTCATCCCATTATTTTTTGCAGAATTTCCTGCAATAGTTAAAAGAATGATATTAGAAGAGTGTTGCTTCAATAACTTTCTAGCTTCTTTTAATGCATGCTCCGGATCTGTTTCAGATAACACTGCCAGTTTTTTTAGCTTATCATCAAAAGTAAAAGATTCATTTTTTTTTCTATTATGAGATTTCATTTTCATGTAAATTTCTCTCTTGAAATATGATAAACACACTTGCATCAATAAAAACTGTTAGACCAGCGCTGACATTGATTCATTAAACACATCTAACAAACTGGAAAACACAAAAAAGTCCCAACTATGATAAGTTGGGACTTTGATAAAACAGGCAGATAGAATCTGCCTGTTATTGCCCTGCAAATTATTGCAACAGAGACAGAACGCCTTGTGGCACTTGGTTAGCGCGAGCCAATACGTTTGTACCGGCTTGTTGCAGGATTTGGGCACGTGTCATGTTAGATACTTCAACCGCGTAATCGGCGTCTTCAATCCGTGAACGAGCTGCAGACAAGTTAGTAACCGTATTGTTCAGATTAGTGATGGTAGACTCAAAGCGGTTTTGAATCGCACCCAAAGCACTGCGTTGATCATCCACTTTAGAAATTGCCGCATCAATATCAGCAAGCAAGCCTTTCGTTACTGTAGCGTCTGTAGGAATTGCGGCCGTAGAAGCTGTTGCTGCTTTAGCAGGTGAATATGACGCCAGAATACCAGCAGTAGCTTTTGCAACAGTACCCGCGGTAATCTCAGAAAGTTGGCCATCAGCAAACAATGTTTTTGCATTAGTTTTACTAAGAGAAATGGAAATTTTCTCATTATCATAGGCACCAACTTGAACATCTAATGAAATTGGATTGCCACTAGTATTCCCCGCCAAAACCTTAACACCGTTAAACTGGGTTTGCTCAGATACACGGTTGATTTCCTGAACACGAGCCACAATTTCCTGGTTAATAGAAACCAAGTCATCACCAGAGTTGGAGCCGTTGTAAGCCTGGACTACTTGTTCACGAATACGTTGCAGGTTGTTGTTGATTTCGTTCAACGCACCCTCAGTGGTTTGTGCAATAGAAATACCATCATTGGCATTACGGGCAGCCTGGGTTAAACCACGAATATTGGATGTAAAGCGGTTGGCAATCGCCTGACCAGCGGCATCATCTTTCGCACTGTTAATACGCAAGCCAGAAGATAAACGCTCAATCGCAGAACCCAGGGCTTGCTGAGATTTATTCAGGTTATTCTGGGAAACAAGAGCTAAATAGTTAGTATTAATTACAGACATGGAACACTCCAAAAAAATAAGATCACTTCAAGAAAAACCAAGTCATAACACCTTTGTCTTGAAGGCTTACTACTGGTTTATAGTGTTATTAACGGCCCCGGTTTTTTTTTCTTTAATATTTTTTAATTATTTTTTATTTTTTTATTAAAAATTTTCCGGCAACTGGTCCCAATACGCTTCTTTCAGCATCCCACGCAGCCTCAAAACAGCCTGCGAGCGCAATTGCGATACCCTGCCCTCGGTCAGATCCAGCACGGCGGCTATTTCTTTCAGATTCAAGGCCTGTTCAAATATCAAGGACAGTACCAGCTGTTCCCTTTCGGGCAGTTTACCAATGCACTCAACCAGGGTGTGTTTAAATTCTTCATTTAGCAGGGCCGCTTGCGGGCTGTATTCATCACTGCCACCCATTAACCGGTCCAGCTGGTTGTTTTCCCGTTCACCTTCGTCGCTGTCAAATCTGAAGTCTTCGTAATGCACCACATGCACGGTACCCACGTCGTGCAGTTGTTCGCGGTAGGCGTCTACGGTAATACCCAGCTCTTCGGCAATTTCTTCGTCCCCGGGCTCATAGCCCAGTTTTTTTTGGGCCTGGGCCATGGCTTTTTGTATTTTGCTGTTTTTGCTGCGCAGGGTGCGGGGCAGCCAGTCCTGGCGGCGCAGTTCGTCGGTAATGGCGCCCCGTATTCTTGTATTGGCGTAGCTGGTAAATTGCGCGGCACCGGTGTTTTCAAAACGCTGGGCGGCGTCCAGCAGGCCAATCATGCCGGCCTGGATCAGGTCATCCAGTTCTATATTGGCGGGCAGCCGGGCTATCATTTTAAGGGCAATGCTACGCACCAGGGGTGCGTGTTCACGCAATATCTGTTCTATAGAGGGTTTGGGTAACGTAGCCTTGCTCATGCACAATAAATGTGGTTAGTATACATTTTGTTATTATTAACGATTTTGCTTGCATTTAATAGCGCGAACTGGGCCGGGTTTTGCGGGTGCTTGGCGCTTTGCAAAACGGGATTGTCTGCCATTATGCTGGGTAATCCTGTCATTCTTGTCATGATCAAGTCGTTTCTGTTTGCAGGGTATTTTTATTCAGCAGGCCTGGTCTTTGGTGTTTATTTAATAGTGAATGAATTAAAGATTGGCAAAAACCTGCCGTTAATCTCAATATCCGGGAATAATCCCCCAACACAAAGACAGAGTTTATATTATGGCTAATATTTCCAGCATTGGCGTTGGTTCAGGTTTAGATTTATCCAGTTTGCTAGATGGCCTGCGTACCAGCGAAGAATCCGCTTTAACAACTATTACCCAGCGCAAAAGCACTGAAAACGCGCGGCTGTCTGCCTATGGCCAGCTGTCCAGCGCGGTAGAAAAGCTGCAAACCGCGGCCAAGGCGTTTGAAGGCGACACCACTTTTGGGCAGTATACCGCCAGCCAAACCGGTGACAGCTTTAGCGCCAGTGCCAGCAGTTCTGCGGTGGCGGGCAGTTACCGTATTCAGGTTACGTCTTTGGCGTCTACCCAAACGCTTATTGCCAATGGCGTGGCTGACAAGGCCGCAGCGAACGGCACGGGTGGCGTGGTTAAATTTACACTGAAAAATGGCGAAGTAAAAACCCTGGACCTGACCGGCAAAGGCACTTCTCTTGAAGAGATTGCCAAAGCCATTAATGCCGACAAAGAGCTGGGGCTTAGCGCCAGTATCATGAACGATGGCTCTGACACCCCTTACCGCTTAATGATTAGCACTACCGCTACCGGAAAACAAGCATCCATTAGTGAAATTACCGTGGAGGGTAACGATGGTGCGCTGGGCACGTTGCTAAACAAAGCCAGCATGACCGAGCAGGCTGCGTCTGATGCAATTGTTAAAGTAAACGGGATTGAAGTGACCCAGGCCACCAATAAGCTGGAAGACGTG